>NZ_JALBHA010000178.1:0-11143 GCF_023006445.1 Bradyrhizobium sp. SHOUNA76 | reverse complement strand
AGCATCGCCAGCGCGCCATCGCGCGCAGCTGAGGCGCGTTCGGCCGCTTCCGCCAGCGCGGCATCGCGCACGCCGTAGAACATCTGGATGGCGGGCACGATGACGGTCGCCAGTTCATCGGCGCCGAGTACATATTTGCCGTCACTGCGCGCCGCGGGCATCTCCTTGTCGATGATCGGCGCTGCTTTTCCGAAATACGCTTCCACGGCGGCCTTGAACGCCGCGACGAGGCGGGGCGGATTGCCGAGCTGATCGATGCCGGCCTCGATGCGCTCGCGGTCGGCTTCAACACGACCCTGCATGCGATCCATCAGCAAAGCTTCGGCGGCGGTCAATGGCCGGCGTGCGGACAGCGGGAATGACAGCGTGGCTGCACGGCTGCCGGCCGCAACCCGCAGATCCTGCGCCGTCCGTGCCAGGCGCAGCAACGACGCAAGCGAGGAATCCGCGCTGATGACCTTGGCTTCAAGCCGGTTCATGGTCGGCTCGATGGTGGCAAGCACCTCGGCAACGCCGGGCAGGAAGCCTTTGATCACAGAACCGTCGCGCGCCGCCAGAGGAACGCCCATCGTACGATCTGCCGCGGTGTAGACCTCCTTCAGCCGCCGTGCGGCGCGGTCGATGTTTTCGACCATCGTGCCGCCGTCATCCAGCACCATGATGGTGCGCCTTGCAGCCTCGAAGGAGGCATCGGCGGCTTTCGCGGCCTTTGCAGCGGTTTCGAGCTGGGCCTGCGTCGCAACGCCTTCCTGGAACATCGGTCCGACGTAGGGGGCGCGAAGGCCGGCGACGTGCTGGCTGACCGTCAGCATCGCACCAAAGGCATCGACGGTCTTGATCGCGTCGGAGCGGTTCGTGAAGATGCGTGCCTGGGGTATCAGGACCTCCGCGCCCAGGATGACTGCAAAAACCGTCACCGTCAGCATGGACAGCGCGAAAAGCTTCCCGATCCGCATCTTGCGTTTCCCCAAATACACTTCTGCAATGGCGAAAACCTAACCGCCGCCCACTAAGAGCCCGTTAAACATGGTGTCCCGTAGTTCCACGGACGCACGCGCGAGCTTGTCGGGCAGCTCATCAGACCGCGCCCAGTTCCCGCGGGCGCCAAATGCGGCAAAATTGACGGCATTTCCTCGCCGAATACCTATATCAAGGCAGGTGCCGCCCATCCGGCCACACTCCCTTACCTCGGAACGTCAATGCTCTCGGTCGAACTTGCCATCGTCGTCGTCCTGATCGTCATCAACGGCCTCTTGTCCATGTCCGAGCTCGCCGTGGTCTCGTCCCGTCCGGCCCGGCTGTCGCTGCTCGCAGCCAAGGGCGTTCGCGGCGCCGAGCGGGCGCTGATTCTGGCAGCAGATCCCGGCAAATTCCTCTCGACGGTGCAGATCGGCATCACGCTGGTCGGGGTGCTCTCCGGCGCATTCTCGGGCGCCACGCTCGGACAACGGCTGACGCAGTGGCTGCTCGAGTTCGGGCTGTCCCCCGGCATTGCCGACATCGTCGGCGTCGGCCTTGTGGTCACGCTCATCACCTACGCCACCCTGATCGTCGGCGAGCTGGTGCCGAAACAGGTGGCGTTGCGCGATCCCGAGAGCATCGCGGTGAGGGTTGCGCCGGCCATGCACGTGCTTGCGAAGGTCTCGCTGCCGCTGGTCTTCCTGCTCGATCTCTCCGGCAAGCTGATCCTCACTTTGCTCGGCCGTGGCGGCAAGTCCGAGGAGAAGGTCTCGGAGGACGAGATCCATCACCTCGTCAACGAGGCCGAGAGCGCAGGCGTGCTCGAGCCCGGCGAAAAGGAGATGATCGCCGGTGTGATGCGGCTCGGCGACCGGCCGGTGGGCGCGGTCATGACGCCGCGCACGGAGGTCGACGAGATCGACCTCAACGACGATTTGGCCGTCATCCAGGAGATCATCGCCAAGAGCCCGCACTCGCGCTTTCCCGTCTCCGACGGCGACCGCGACAAGCCGATCGGCGTGGTCCAGGCCAAGGACCTGCTGGTCGCCTATATGAACGAACGCTCACCGGACCTGCGCGCGCTCGTGCGCGAGGCGCCCGGCATCCCGGCGTCGGCAGACGCGCGCGACGTGCTGACCATCCTGAAAACTGCTCCGGTTCACATCGGTTTCGTCTACGACGAATACGGTGGCTTCGAAGGCATGGTGACGGCCGCCGACATCCTCGAGTCGATCGTCGGCGCCTTCCATTCGGAAGCGGGACCGCCGGAGCCGGCCTATGTCAGGCGCGCAGACGATTCGCTGCTGATCTCCGGCTGGATGCCGGTCGACGAATTCGGCGAGTTGCTCGGCGTCGAACTACCGCCGCACCGCTACAACACGGTGGCGGGCCTGGTTCTGCAACAGTTCAGCGCGCTGCCTGACACGGGCGATGCCTTCGACTTCGGCGGCTGGCATATCGAGGTGATCGATCTCGATGGTCGGCGCATCGACAAGATCCTGGCGAGCCGGTTGAACGAGGTCGAGACGGGGTAAATTGGACGGCGGGGCGAAATCCAATCTAAGCTGTCGTCCCGGACAAGCGTCAGGCCGCAACCCGCACCCTCAACCGAACTTCACCCCGATCCGCTTCTCCTTGCGCCAGACCACTGTGCAGAGCAGGTGCTTGCCGTCGGCCGGGACGAACAGGGTGAAATGCTCGGGGATGCCAACCGGGCTGGTGACGTCGAGCGCCGCGCCGGCGTCGGACAGGTTGCGAACGGTGCAGTCGATCGCGCCGCCGCCGAACTCGATCGTTCCGGCCTTCAGCACGCGATGCCTCGCCTTGTCGCGCCGTTCGTCCATGGGCACAATCTACACCCAAAGTTGAATCAAGCATTAAACGCAGCCCCGCTCGCGGTGAATTTACGCGCCGGGGCCAGCCACCCTGCCGGCCGGGGCGACGCTCACAGCGCCGGCTGGAACGTGTCGGCCTGCGCCATCCGCCAGGCGTCGCGAAAGCGCGGGTCTTCGGTACCTTCAAGCAGCTCGCCCGGACGCAGCGCCGGATAGAGCTGCGCGAAGGACTGCACCTGGGTCGTCGAGGTCCGTTGGCTGAAATGGATCGGGCGCAGCTGCTGCGGATGTTCGAGGCCGGCGGCGGCAATCAGCTCGGTCAGCGAATGCAGCGTCGCGTGGTGATAATTGTGCACGCGGTCGATCTTGAGCGGAACGTAGAGCGCTCGCGCACGCGTCGGGTCCTGGGTCGCGACGCCGGTCGGGCAACGATCGGTGTGGCAGCTCAGCGACTGGATGCAGCCGAGCGAGAACATGAAGCCGCGCGCCGAGTTGCAATAGTCGGCGCCGATCGCCATCGCCCGCGCCATGTCGAAGGCGGTGGCGATCTTGCCGGAGGCACCGATCTTGATCCGGTCGCGCGCATTGATGCCGATCAGCGCGTTGTGGACGAAACTGACGCCCTCGCGCATCGGCATGCCCAGATGGTCCATGAACTCCAGCGGCGCCGCGCCGGTGCCGCCCTCATTGCCGTCGACGACGATGAAGTCAGGATAGATGCCGGTCTGAAGCATCGCCTTGCAGATCGCCAGGAATTCCCAGGGATGGCCGATGCACAGCTTGAAGCCGGTCGGCTTGCCGCCGGAGAGGCGGCGCATCTCGGCGATGAACTGCATCATGCCAACAGGCGTGGAGAAGACGCGGTGCGAGGCCGGCGAGATGCAGTCCTCGCCCATCGCGACGCCGCGGATCTTGGAGATCTCCTCCGAGACTTTCGCGGCCGGCAACACGCCGCCATGGCCGGGCTTGGCACCCTGGCTGACCTTGAGCTCGACCATCTTGATCTGGTCGTCGCCGGCAACGCGCGCGAACGCTTCGGGATCGAAGGTGCCGTCGAGATGACGGCAGCCGAAATAGCCGGAGCCGATCTCCCAGATGATGTCACCGCCCATCTCGCGATGATAGGGGCTGACGCCGCCCTCGCCGGTGTCGTGCGCGAAGCCGCCCTTCTTTGCGCCGGCATTGAGTGCCCGCACGGCATTGGGGCTGAGCGCGCCAAAGCTCATCGCCGAGATGTTGAACACCGAGGCCGAATAAGGCTTCTTGCAGTCGGGGCCGCCGATGCCGATGCGGAACTTCTCCGCCGCATGCGTCTTCGGCGAAACCGAGTGATGCATCCACTCATAGCCCTCGCGGTAGACGTCTTCCTGGGTGCCGAACGGACGCTTGTCGAGCTCCATCTTGGCGCGCTGATAAACCACCGCGCGGGTGTCGCGCGAGAACGGCATGCCGTCCTTCTCGCTCTCGAAGAAATATTGCCGCATCTCGGGGCGGATCTCTTCGAGCAGGAAGCGGATATGCGCCGAAATCGGATAGTTGCGCAGCACCGCGTGGCTCTTCTGCAGGAGATCGCGGACGCCGAGCAGCGTCAGCGCGCCGAAAATCAGGATCGGCACCAGCAGGATGTCGAAGATCTTGCGGTCGGCGATGCCGATGCCGATCAACAGCGCGGTGACGACCGCGCAGATCGTCAGCACGATGAAGCGGGGCGAGAATGGCAGCAGCAGGGTTTCCATGATCCCCTCTTCCGCCAGCGGCAGGCGTTTGGGGGATGGGTGTTGGGAGGATTCCTGCGTCTTGTTGTCGTCGGCCACGATCCGATCCTCTCGCCAGCATGAGGCGGTACGATACGCCCTCGCCTGTCATACGGATATGACGCGGCCCTTGTTTCAGGCTAGCGAATTCGGCCGAGACAAATCAATCAGCCCGATGGGCGGGGTGCGGTGCAGCAAGGGGGTTGGGGGAGGAAGAAAGGGCGTGCCACCGGCCCCTGGAGGGGCTGCGCAAGGGCCCCAATGCAGTCCACAAGCTCAGCTGTCGTCCCGGGCAAGCGTCAGCGCAGACCCGGGACCCATAACCAAAGGAAGTTATTTGACGAAGCCTCGTGGTGACCAGCTCGCACCATAACCCTCGCTGGGGTTGTGGGTCCCGGATCTGCGCTCCGCTTCGCTGCGCTTGTCCGGGACGACGAGTTGCGTGTGGCGCGCGATCACGCCACTTCTTCAACCGAGCTTACCGCTCGACGAAGGCCTTCTCGATCACGAAATGGCCGGGCTTGTTGCCGCTTCCCTCGATGAAGTCGCGGCCTTCGAACATCACCTTCAGCTCTTCCAGCATCCCCGGGCTGCCGCACATCATGACCCGATCGGTCGCGATGTCGAGCGGACCCTGGCCGATCTCGTTGAAGATCTGCTCGGAGCTGATGAGGTCGGTGATGCGGCCGCGATTCCTAAACGGCTCGCGGGTCACCGTCGGGTAGTAAATCAGCTTGTCCGCGAGAAGCTCGCCGAACAGCTCGTCCTCACGCAAGGACGCGACGAGCTTCTCGCCATAGGCGAGCTCGGAAACCTGGCGGCAGCCGTGCACCAGCACGATGGATTCGAACTGGTCGTAGACTTCGGGGTCCTTGATCAGGCTCGCGAAAGGCGCAAGGCCCGTCCCGGTCGAGAGCAGCATCAGCCGCTTGCCGGGAAGCAGATTGTCGGTGATCAGCGTGCCGGTCGCCTTGCGGCCGACCAGGATGGTGTCGCCTTCCTTGATCTTCTGCAGGCGCGAGGTCAGCGGGCCGTCCTGCACCTTGATCGAGAAGAACTCGAGCTCTTCCTCGTGGTTGGCGCTCGCCATGCTGTAGGCGCGCAGCAGCGGACGGCCGTCGATCTCGAGGCCGATCATGGCGAACTGGCCGTTCTGGAAGCGGAAGCCGGTATCGCGCGTGGCGCGGAAGCTGAACAGCGTGTCGGTCCAGTGCTGAACGGAAAGAACCTTCTCTCGGTAAAACGCGCTCATGATTTTCGATATTCCGAATAATTGCGGTTTTAGGGCAAAAGCGTTGCCCGGCCCAGAAATCGGGGCGGACACCATTGCCATGGCGGAGGATTTCGCGTGTGTGATCTACGCCATTGAGACCAATAATCAACCTCGTTTCGGATGCAATTGACGCTGATCAAACCGGCATTTGCGGCGGAATTGGCCGCATCATTAATGAATCTGCTGCCTGCCATGCCGGGAGGGCAATTTCTTTTCCCTCCAAGGCTCGATTGCAGCACTTAATTTCCGTCGCGCTCGCGAGAATTTCATTAAGAATAGCTCTGATTTTCCGCGCGGTTGGCGCTATTGCCCGTGTTTTTGCGGCTTTCGGCGACAGGAACAGCAGAGATGGCAAGCGGCGAGCGAATCTTCGTTCAGGCGATCAGGCGCTATTGCGCGGACCACGGCATCGTCGTCGATGTCCGCGCCGGCGGTTGGCTGATCGCGATGCGCCGGGGCGAGGCGCGCCATTTCGCCTTCGGCTACGACATCGGCCTCAACAGCGCCATCGCGCACCGCCTCGCCAACGACAAATCGGCCACGGCCGAAGCGCTGACGCTTGAGGGCGTGCCGTGCGTTCCCCATCACCTCTTCCTCAACCCGAAGCTCGGCAAGAATGTTGTTGGCCCCAGCTGGCGCGATGCAATGCTCGAGCTGCTCCACGACCATCCGCTAGGCGTGGTGGTAAAGCCGAACGAGGGGACATCGGGGCGCTCGGTGTTCAAGGTGACGACGGAGGCGGAACTCGACCACGCGGCCGGCGACGTCTTCTCGATGAGCGCCGGCCTCGTGATCTCGCCCTATCTGGCAATCGAGGACGAGGTCCGTGTCGTGCAGCTCGGTGATGTGCCCCTTGTCGTCTACAGCAAGCGGCGCGGCAGAGATTGGCGACACAATCTCGATGCCGGCGCAAAGCCGGTGCTGCTGGAGGATGGCGCGGCTCGCGCGGTCTGCGTGAAGCTCGCGATCGATGCCGCGCGCGCCATCGGCATCATCTTTGCGTCAATCGATTTGGTGCGCGTCGATGGCACCTGGCGCGTGCTGGAGATCAATTCCGGCGTGATGATGGAGGCGCTGGGCAAGCTGCATCCGGAGCTGGTGCAAGCAACATATGACGCTGCGCTGGATCGGGTGTTTGGTGAAGTGCGCCGCGAGCATTGACCTATTGCCGTCATCCTGAAGTGGTCGCTTCTTCAGCGGCCCTCGAACGACGACGGCCCGTCTGACAGCTCGGCCGTTCATCCTTCGAGGCTTGCTCGGCCGTGCACTTGCACCGCCGAGCGCGCACCTCAGGATGACGGGGACAGAGGCAATCGCCTCTAATTATTCGCGCTGGCGGAATCGTCCATCGCCTTGAAGGCTTCCTCCAGCTGCGGCGAGATCGGCACGTTCAGACGTTCGCCGGTCGGAAGCCTCGCGGTGAACCATTTGTTGTAGAGCGGGACGAGGTCGCGGTTGGAGCCGAGCTTGCGGAAGGCGCGCTCGACCAATGCGGACAATTGCGGCTCGCCTTTCCTGAACATGATGCCGTAGGGATCGTAGGACAAATAATCGCCGGTGACGCGGAACTTGTCCTGCGCCTTGTGGCGCGCGATCAGGCCGGAGAGCAGGATGTCGTCGGTCGCGAACGCATCGGCCTTACCCTCGGCGAGCATCTGGTACGATTGCTCGTGATCGCTCGCGGTGACGATGTTGAGGCCGAGCGAGAACTTCTTGTCGGCCGCATGCATCGCCTGCTCGTTGGTGGTGCCCTTGGTCACCACCACGGTCTTGCCCTTGAGATCGGTGACCGCAGCGACGTTCGACGCCTTCGGCACCATCAGCTTGGTGCCGGCGACGAACATCAAGGGCGAGAAGGCGACGCGTTTGCCGCGCTCGGCATTGGCCGTGGTCGAGCCGCATTCCAGGTCGATCTTGTTCTGGAGCACGGCGTCAATGCGGTCGTCCGAGGTGACCCTGACATAGTCGATTCTGAGATTGGGATCGTCGACCTCGACGCCGATCTCCTCGACGATCGCCTCGCAGAGCTCGAGGCTGTAGCCGATCGGGCGGCCCGACTGGTCGAGGAAGGAGAATGGCGGCGAACTCTCGCGGTAGCCGAGCCGCACGGTGTGCGCCGCCTTGACGGCCGACAGCGTCGGGCTCAGCCCTTCGCCGCCAGTCTGGGCGAGCGCCGAGCTCGCGAACAACGACGTCGCCGACAAAGAGGTCGCGAACAACGACGCCGCCAGCCACAGCCGGCTTGAGGTCAGCGACCTCGCCAATATCTGGCCCATGGTTCACTCCTACCCATGGCCGGCCATCGCGGGCACTTCGCCCGGCACCATGTCATCAGGCACGACGTCACTGGGTCCGAGCGCATGCTCGGGCCCGAGCTCGCCTTCCCATTTGGCCACGACCGAGGTCGCAAGGGTGTTGCCGATCACATTGGTGGCGCTGCGGCCCATGTCGAGGAAGGTGTCGATGCCCATGATCATCAAGAGGCCCGCCTCGGGGATGTTGAACTGCGCCAAGGTCGAGGCGATCACGACGAGGGAAGCGCGCGGCACGCCGGCGACGCCCTTGGAGGTGATCATTAGCGTTGCCAGCATCGCGAGCTGGGTGCCGAGCGGCATGTCGATGTGATAGCTCTGCGCGATGAAGACGGCCGCAAAGGTGCAGTACATCATCGTGCCGTCGAGGTTGAAGGAATAGCCGAGCGGCAGCACGAAGCTCGAGATGCGCGACGAGGCGCCGAAGCGGTTGAGCGCCTCCAGCGTCTTCGGATAGGCCGCCTCCGAGCTCGCGGTCGAGAACGCGATCATCAGCGGTTCGCGGACCAGCTTCAAGAGATGGCTGTAGCGTGGCCCGATCACGATGAAGCCGACGATGACCAGGATCGTCCACAGGATCGCCAGCGAGAGATAGAAGCCGCCCATGAAGACGACGAGCTTCCAGAGCACCAGCAGGCCGTTCTTGGCGACCGTCGCGGTGATGGCGGCCCACACCGCGAGCGGCGCGAACAGCATTACATAGCTCGTCACCTTCAGCATGATGTGGCCGACGTCGTCGATCATCGCGAGGATCGGCTTCGAGCGTTCGGGCATGGAGCCCATCGCCACCGAGAAGAACACCGCGAAGATCACGATCTGGAGGATCTCGTTTTGCGCCATCGCATCCGCGATTGAGGTCGGGATCAAATGGGTCAGGAATTTCTCGATCGAGAAGGCCGAGACCGGCAGGCCGGTCGATTGGCCCGCCTGCGGCAGCGTGCCCGGGAAGTTCGCGCCGGGCTGCAGCAGGTTCACCATCACGAGGCCGAGCAGCAGCGAGACGAAGGAGGCGCTGATGAACCAGCCCATGGTCTTGGCGAAGATGCGGCCGAGCTTGGAGCCCGATCCCATATGGGCGATGCCACCGACCAGGGTCGCGAACACCAGCGGCGCGATGATCATCTTGATCAGGCGCAGGAACATCATGGCGATCAGGTTGATGGAGGAGGCCCAGTCGGCGCGCGTGTCGGGGAGGAAGTTGTAGATCGCCGATCCCATGACGATGCCGAGCACCATCGCGGCCAGAATGTATTGCGTGAACCTGTTCGACATCGTTGACCCCCAAGTACACCGGCGCTTCATGATGTCGCAGATATCACAACGACGCAACACGCTTCGCGTGTGATCGCGTTTTCAGGATGTTCCCGTTGTGAAAAGGAACGCCGCGATCTAGCCTTCATGCAGCGCACAACGCATGCCGCCTGCACGTTTTGCTTGCGGCGGCTGCATCAATAATCGTCAAGACAATCAAAGAGGGAAACGCCATGAGCGGCAACATCAATCGCCAAATTCTGCTGGTGGAAAAGCCCAGCGGCAAACTCGGCCCCGAGCATTTCAAGATGGTGGAGAGCGCAACCCCGGAGGCAAAAGACGGCGAGGCCCTGCTGCGTGTGCGATACATCTCGCTCGACGCCGCCAACCGCGCCTGGATGCATGGCGCGACCTACCGCTCCGCGGTCGAGGCCAACAGCGTGATGGCCGGCGGCGCCATTGCCGAGGTCGTCAGCTCGAAGGCCGACGGGCTTGCGGCGGGCGACATCGTGTTCGGCGACACCGGCTGGCAAGAATATGCGGCGGTGCCGGCCAAGCATCTCACCAAGATGCCGAAGCTCGAGCCGATGACGCATCTGCTCAGTGTGTTCGGCATCGCCGGCCTCACCGCCTATTTCGGCCTGCTGGAGATCGGCAAGCCCAGAGAGGGCGAGACGGTCGTGGTCTCCGCGGCCGCGGGCTCGGTCGGCTCGATCGTCGGACAGATCGCCAAGATCAAAGGATGCCGCGTGATCGGCATCGCCGGCGGCGCGGACAAGTGCAACTGGCTCACCTCCGAGCTCGGCTTCGACGCCGCCGTAGACTACAAGGACGGCGCGGTCTTCAAGGCGCTCCGTGCCGCTGCCCCTGTGGGGATCGACGTCTATTTCGACAATGTCGGCGGCGACATCCTCGAAGCCTGCCTCCCGCAGATGAACAATTACGGCCGCATCGCCTGCTGCGGCGCAATCTCGCAATATGACGGCGCGCCCTCGGCGCACGGACCGCGCGGCGTGCCGGGACTGATCGTGGTGAAGCGGCTCGTCATGCAGGGCTTCATCGTGATGGATTACATGAAGGAGAGCCCGCGCGCGCTCGCCGACCTCCAGGCCTGGGTCAAATCCGGCAAGCTGAAGGTGCAGGAAGACATCATCGACGGATTGCAGAACACGCCGAAGGCGCTGATCGGATTGCTCGCGGGCGAGAACCGCGGCAAGCGCATGGTCAAGCTCTGACGACGTAGTTACGTCGCAATTGCGTCGGCAATATCTACTTGCGGTAGAAGCGGAAGCGGCCAATGATATCGCTCGCGAGGCATCACTTCGCGACGACTGCGATTGCGCGACTTTGATTGATTGTCAAAAGATTTCGACAGGGCAGGAATTCATCCTATGTTCAACACGTTGAAACAAGTCTCAGCCCGCACGGCGTTGCTGGCGGCGGCACTGTTCGCAACTGCAGCACCCGCATTCGCACAAGCGCCGACCGAGGCGCAGAAGGGCGCCATCCGGTCCGCATGCCGGTCGGACTTCATGGCGCACTGCGCGAGCGTCACGCCCGGCGGCGTGGAAGCGTATCAATGCCTGAAGAAGAACATGTCGAGCCTGTCATCGGGATGCCAGACCGCGGTTCGCGCCGTCGAGCCCGCTGCGGCTCCGAAGACGGAAGCCGCTCCCGCCACGCCAAAGACTGAAGCTGCGCCCAAGGCGGAAACCGCGCCGGCCGCGCCGAAGGCTGATGCCGCCCCCGCGGCAAAGC
>NZ_JALBHA010000177.1:0-11215 GCF_023006445.1 Bradyrhizobium sp. SHOUNA76 | reverse complement strand
GGCCGAGCCGACGCCGGCGTTCGACGGCACGATCACCCGGGAGACGCCGATCTTCTCGGCGACGCGCGCCGCATGCAGCGGCGCGGCACCACCGAAGGCGATCAACGTGTGCTGGCCGACAATCTCCCCACGCTCGACCGCATGGACGCGCGCCGCGCTCGCCATGTTCTCGCAGACGACTTCATGAACGGCATAGGCCGCGGTTTCCGCGGACAGGCCGAGCGGCTCGCCGACGTCGCGCAGCAGCGCCTGCTTCGACAGCTCCGGATCGAGCTTGATCGTTCCGGCCGCAAACGCATCGGGATCGATCATGCCGAGCGCAACGTCCGCATCCGTCACGGCCGGACGCTGGCCGCCGCGGCCGTAACAGGCGGGACCAGGCTCCGACGAGGCGCTCTCCGGGCCGACAGTGACGCGCTTCATCGCATCGACATGGGCGATCGAGCCGCCGCCGGCGCCAATCTCGACCATCTCGATCACGGGAATGCGCACCGGCAGACCGGAGCCCTTGAGAAAGCGCGCGGCGCGATCGACCTCGAACACGCGCGAGGTCTCGGGCTGATACTTCTCGATCAGGCAGATCTTCGCGGTGGTGCCGCCCATGTCGAAGGACAGCACCTTGCTTTCGCCAAGACGCGCGGCGATCTGCGCCGCGAAAATGGCGCCGCCGGCGGGGCCGGATTCGACGAGACGCACCGGAAAGCGCCGTGCCGTCTCGATCGAGGTGACGCCGCCGCCGGAGGTGACGAGGTAGATCGCGCCGCGGAACTGCTCGACCTGCAAGGCGTCGGCCATGCGGGCGAGATAGCCGTCGATCAGGGGTTGCACATAAGCGTTCGCGACCGCAGTCGATGTGCGCTCATATTCGCGGATCTCGGGACACACGGCAGAGGACACGGTCACGGAGATGCCAGGCATCTCCTCGGCCAGGATCGCGGCCGCGCGGCGCTCGTGCTCGGGATTGGCGTAGGAGTGCAGGAAGGCGATCGCGACGCTCTCGACGCCCAGCCCACGCAATCTCGGCGCGAGTGCGCGCACCGAAGTTTCGTCAAGCGGGAGGCGGACGACGCCGTGGGCGTCGACGCGCTCGGGCACGGTGAAACGCAGGCTGCGCGGCGCCAGCGACTTCGGCTTGTCGATGCCGAGATCATATTGATCGTAGCGGCTCTCGGTGCCGATATCGAGCACGTCGCGAAAGCCTTCGGTCGCAATGAGGGCCGTCCTGGCACCGCGGCGCTCGATGATCGCGTTGGTCGCGAGCGTCGTGCCGTGAATGAAGACGTCGATGTCGCTGATATGCGCGCGCGCGTCAGTGAGAATGAGGCGCATGCCGTCCAGCACCGCCTGTTCGGGCCGCTGTGGCGTCGTCAGCAGCTTGCGCGTCTTCCGTACCTCGCCCACGTCCAGCACGATGTCGGTGAACGTGCCACCGATATCAACGGCAAGCCGCACCTCGGCTCCCTCAAGCATTCCAAATTCTCCGTGCTGATCGTCAAGACTGGTTCAAAAACGCAGCAATTTCCATGCCATGGACGACGAGGACAACGCCGCGTCCGGCCATTCTGCTTGGCACCTATGCAATAGGCAAGGCGTGTTCGGCGCCGGCGCGATCAGAGCAGGAATGCAAGCGCCGCTTCGCAGCGCTCCTCGACCTTGAGCGTGAGGAGATCGTCGGCGCGGGTGCGGCCGAGATTGACCGCCGCAATCGGAATGTTGCGCTGCGCGGCGGCCTGCACGAAGCGGAATCCCGAATAGACCATCAGCGAGGAGCCGACGATGAGCATCGCGTCGGCCTGCGACAGATGGTCCTGCGCGGTAGCGACGATGTCGCGCGGGACGTTCTCGCCGAAGAACACGACGTCGGGCTTGAGGATGCCGCCGCACGCTTCGCAAGGAGGCACTTGGAAGGACCAAAAGTCTTCGTGCTCCAGATCGGCGTCGCCATCCGGTGCATCGGCGGCATCGAGCGCCAGCCACGCCGCATTCGCGCGACCCAGCGACTGCTGAAACTCATCGCGCGGCATCTTCGCCCCGCAGCCCATGCAGCGGACCAGGTCGAGCCGGCCATGCAGGTCGATCACCTGCCGGTGGCCGGCGGATTGATGCAGCCGATCGACGTTCTGGGTCAGCAGCATCCTGCACCGGCCGTTCGCCTCGAGCCGGGCGAGCGCGTGGTGCGCATCATTCGGCTTTGCCTGCCCGAACCGCCGCCAGCCGATCAGGCTGCGGGCCCAATAGCGCCGGCGCGTCTGCTCGTCCGACATGAAGGACTGAAAGTTGACCGGCTGGGTCCGCTTCCAATTGCCGTTTCCGTCGCGATAGTCGGGAATGCCTGAATTGGTGCTGCAGCCGGCGCCGGTCAGCACGAACAGCCGTTCGTGCCGGTCGACGAATTTTTCGAGCGCGGAGCTTGCCAGCGGAGCATTTGCCATGGCGCAGATGTAGTCTGCGCCGGGCGGTTTTGCCAGATCATTGCAGTCCGCGGCGTGCAGCAGCTCGGCTAGGCGGCTATCGCGGGGACCGGCGCCCCGCGAGATCCAGCGGACGAGCCTTGTCTTGTCCTGCAATGCGGGCGGCTTGCTGCAGCGTCAGCCGGAATTCGTCCCGCTTCTCGTGCACCGACGCGATCGCATGCCCGACCGCAACGCCGAGGCCGACCAATGCGGCTTCGGAAAGCTGCAGGCTCGCCTCGATGGTCTCCGGCACCGCATCGGTTGCGCCGATCGCATAGAGGTGGCGGGCATGATCGGCGTCCCGCGCACGTGAAACGATCAGCACATCCGGGCGCGCCGCGCGGACCCGCTCGACGACAGCATCGATCGCCGGCCGCGACTGGATGGTGATGATCACACCGGTCGTCTGCATCAGGCCGCAGGCTTCGAGGAAACCCGGTTCTGTCGCATCGCCAAAATAGACCTTGTGACCGTCGCGGCGGTCACGCGCCACGGCGACGGCCTCGTGATCGACCGCGATGTAGTTCAGGCCGTGGCTGGTCAGCAGCGAGCAGACGACCTTTCCGACGCGGCCGTAGCCGATCACGATGGCCTGCGCCCGGTCGCCGGGCGGCCGAACCGCGAGTTCGGGATCTGGCGTGCGCTCGCTGCGAAGCTTGGCGCCCAGCCGTCGTCCGAGCATGTTCAATAACGGTGTCAACGCCATCGTCACGGCCGTGATGGCGACGGCAAAGCTCGACACGCGTGGTTCGATCAGGCCGCCGGCCGCCGCCATTCCGATGCTGACGAAAGCGAATTCGCCGACGGGACCCAGCAGGAAGCCGCTCTCGATCGCCGCAGGCCACGAGAGCCTGAAAATGCGGCCCTGGACAATGAGCACGATCGTCTTGCCGGCGAGAAGGCCGACAACGGCGGCCAGCAGCCATCCAGGCTCGCGCATGAACACGCGGAAGTCGATGGCCATGCCGACAGTGAAGAAGAAGATGCCGAGCAGCAGGCCCTTGAACGGCTCGACGGTGGCCTCAATGGCCTTGCCATACTCCGTTTCCGCCAGCATCAGTCCCGCAACGAATGCTCCGAGCGCCATCGACAGGCCGGCCTGGTGCGCGGCAAGCCCCGCGCCGACAATGACGAACAAGGTCGCGGCGACGAACAACTCCGTCGAATGGGTGCCTGCAACCATCTGGAAGAGCGGACGCATCAGGAGCCGTCCGAGCAGAATGAGGACAGCGACCGCCAGCGCGGCTTTCAGGATCGCACTGGAGATGTGCGTCAGGACGGAGCCATCATTTCCCGCGCCGAGCACCGAGACGAAGACCAGAATGGGAACCACTGCTAGGTCCTGGGCCAGCAGAACCGAAAAGCTGGCGCGCCCGGTCGTGGTCGCAAGCCGCCTCTCGCTGGACAGGAGCTCGAGCACGATCGCCGTCGAGGACAGCGCAAGGCTGGCACCAAGGATGACGGCCGCGTCGGAGCTCTGCCCGGAGAGGAGCGCCGCACCGAAAATCATCGCGGACGTCATCAGCACCTGCAGGCCGCCAAGCCCGAACACCAGGCGTCGCATCGTGACGAGCCTTCGGAAAGACAGCTCGAGCCCGATCAGGAAGAGCAGGAACACGATACCGAGATTTGCGATCCCCTCGACGTTCTCTGCGTCCGCCACCGTGAACCAGTACAGGAGCGGGAGGTCCTTTACGAGCGAGCCAAGCCCGAGCGGACCCAGGATGGCGCCGGCACCGAGATAACCCAGCACGGGATTGATGCCCCAATGGCGGACAATCGGCACCACGACACCGGCAGTCCCGAGGACCACCAGCGCGTCACTGTAGGCATTGATGTTGATATTTGTGGTCACGAGCCCTTCATGTGTCGGCGCTTGCCAATAGCGGCAGCGTCGTCCACGGTCGATAGCACACGGCGACGCAGACCCCTACCCGGCCCGACCGCCATCCCCGCAGTCACAAACTGAAGTCAGCTCGCCCAATTCTCCCGGAATTCGGGAAACAAAGTCAGGCCTCCGCAGGCGTAGAGCGTCTGCCCGGTGATGTAGCTCGCATCATCCGAGGCGAGGAAGGCGAACACAGCGGCGATCTCTTCCGGCGTGCCGACGCGCCCCATCGGAATGTGGCTGGTGACAACGCCGCGCTTCTGGGGATCGCCGGTCCAGGCCGCGTTGATCGGCGTGTCGATCGCGCCCGGGCCGACCGCATTCACGCGGATATTACGGCCGGCGAACTCCAGCGCCAGCGTGCGGGTCAAATTGGCCATGCCGCCCTTGCTGATCGAATAAGCGAGATAGCCGGGCTTTGGAACGATCTGATGGACGCTGGAGCAGTTGATGATGCTGCCGCCTCCGCCGCGCGCGACGAAATGTGCGAGCGCCTTCTGCGCGCAGAGCACGGCGCCGTTGAGATTGACGTCGATGATGCGGCGATAGGTTTCGATGTCGAGCGCTTCACTGGGCGACTCCCGCTGGAAGCCGGCATTGTTGACGAGACAGTCGAGGCGCTTCCAGCGCGAAAGGATCGTCTCGAACATCGCCGCAACGTCCTGCTCATTGCCGACATCGGCCTTGGCCATGATGTGATCGAGCTTGCCATGGCCGCGATCGCCCGATGCCGTCCGCGCCAGCGCAAGCGTCTCCTCGGCCCCTTCAGGATGATCGAAATAATTGATGGCAACAGTCGCGCCTTCCTGGGCGAGCCGGACGGCGACGGCGCGGCCGATGCCTTGCGAGGCGCCGGTCACCAGCGCGTATTGGCCGACAAGGCGCGAGGGAAACGAAGTCGAGCGATCGGGTTGTGGCATGGGTTCTCTCCGGAATGCCTCATCATCGGCGGAAGGCGCTTTTTGTTCCATCTCCTCAGCGCATCGCTGGGATTCATTCGGCAGGTCTCGCCAGCGGCGAGGTCAGGATCTGATACAAGATGATGGCGCCAAAGGTTGCGGTGCCGATCCCGCCGATCGTGAATGCGCCGAATTTGAGCGTCAGGTCGCCCGCGCCCGCGGTCAACGCCACGGCGGCGGTGATCAGGTTTGCAGGATTTGCAAAGTCGACCTTATTCTCGACCCAGATCCGGCCCGCCATCGCCGCGATCAATCCGAACAGCACGATCGAGAGGCCGCCGATGACGGGTCCGGGAATCGACAGGATCAGCGCGCCGAATTTCGGCGAGAAGCCGAGCAGGATCGATACCATGGCCGCGAAGGCAAACAACAGGGTGGAATAGACTTTCGTCGCCGCCATGACGCCGATGTTCTCGGCATAGGTGGTGACGCCAGTGCCGCCGCCGCAGGCTGCGACGATGGTAGCTAGGCTGTCGGCGAACAGGGCGCGGCCGAGATAGGCATCGAGGCTCCGGCCCGTCATGGCGCCGACTGCCTTGATGTGACCGAGGTTCTCGGCGACGAGGATGACCGCAACCGGCGCGATCAGGAAGATTGCGTCGGCCTGGAATGTCGGCGTGGTGAAGCTCGGCAGCCCGAACCACGGCGCGGCCGAGAGTTGCGCGAAGTCGACCGGCTTGCCGAAGCCGAGACCGTTCGCAAACAGCAAATACAAAAGATATCCGCCGATTGCGCCAAGGATGATCGGCAGCCTGCGCCACAGGCCCGGCGCGGCCACGGCGACCACGCCGATGATCAGAACGGTCGCGAGCCCGATACCCGTGTCGAAGGTGCTGGCGCTCACCGCCTTGACCGCCACGGGCGCGAGGTTGAGACCGATCGCAGCGACCACAGCGCCGGTGACGGCCGGCGGCAGCAGTCTCTCGACCCAGCCGACCCCTGACCACATCACGATCAGCGCGATCGCGCCGTACAGCACCCCCGCGCCGACGATGCCGCCGAGGGCAACTGACAAATTCGGGTTCGGACCCTGCCCGGCGTAGCCGGTGGCGGCGATGACGACGGCGATGAACGCGAAGCTCGATCCGAGATAGCTCGGCACGCGCCCGGCGACGATGACGAAGAAGATCAGCGTGCCGATGCCGGAGAACAGGACCGCAACATTGGGATCGAACCCCATCAGCAGCGGCGCGATGATCGTAGATCCCGACATCGCAACGCAATGCTGGAGACCGGACACTGCGGTCTGGCCCCATGACAGCCGCTCCTCCGGCATGATCACGCCCGAGGTCTTGAGCTTCCAGCGCGGAAAATAGCCGTGCGTTTGCTGATCGGAGCCGATTGCAGTCGCCATGTTCCCCCCAATTGCGGTGCAGCGATTGATCTTCGTGCGATCCGACAAAAACGTGATTGTCACTTCTGCGGCGGCCATCACATGGTGCAGATCAAGCAGGATCCAAATCCTGCAAGATCAATGCGTTCCGGGACACACTCTATGACACAAGTCGCGATCCAGCCAGCCATCCAGCGCCGGCATCAGCCCTGGTACAAGATCCTCTACATTCAGGTCCTGATCGCGATCGTGCTCGGTGTACTTGTCGGCTATTCCTACCCTGATCTCGGCAAGGCGCTGAAGCCGCTCGGCGACGGCTTCATCGCGCTGATCAAGATGATGATCGCGCCGGTGATCTTCTGCACCGTGGTGCACGGCATCTCCTCGATGGGCGACCTCAAGCGTGTCGGCCGGGTCGGGCTGAAGTCGCTGATCTATTTCGAAACGGTCTCGACCGTTGCGCTCGCCGTCGGCCTGCTCGTCGGCGAGGTTCTCCAGCCCGGACACGGCTTCAACATCGATCCCGCCACGATCGATCCGAAATCGGTGGCCACCTACGTCACCAAGGCCAAGGAGGAAGGCATCGTCGCCCATCTGATGGCGATCATTCCCGACAGCTATCTGGGCGCGATCGCGCGGGGCGATCTGTTGCAGGTGCTGTTGATCTCGATCCTCTCGGGCTTCGCCATCGCCTTCCTTGGCAAGGCCGGGGAACCCATTGCGGACGCGATCGACAAGGCGGCGAAGATGTTCTTCGGCATCATCCGCATCATCGTGCGCGTGGCCCCGATCGGCGCTTTCGGCGCGATGGCGTTCACCGTCGGCGCCTACGGCCTCGGCTCGCTGCTCAACCTCGCGGCCCTGATCGGGACGTTCTATCTCACCAGCATGCTGTTCGTGCTGATCGTGCTCGGCGCGATCGCCCGGCTCGCCGGCTTCTCGATCCTGCGCTTCATCGCCTACATCAAGGACGAGCTGCTGATCGTGCTCGGCACCTCATCCTCCGAAACGGTTCTGCCGCAAATGATCCAGAAGATGGAGCATCTCGGCGCCTCGCGCTCGGTGGTCGGCCTCGTGATCCCGACCGGCTACAGCTTCAACCTCGATGGCACCAACATCTACATGACGCTGGCGACGCTGTTTTTGGCACAGGCGACCAATACGCATCTGACGATCTGGCAGGAGCTCGGCATCCTCGGCATTGCCATGATCACCTCGAAAGGTGCCTCGGGCGTCACCGGCGCCGGCTTCATCACGCTCGCCGCGACGCTCTCGATCGTGCCTGACATCCCGATCCAGTCGATCGCGATCCTGGTCGGCATCGACAAGTTCATGAGCGAATGCCGCGCTCTGACCAATCTGATCGGCAACGGCGTCGCCTGCGTCGTCATCAGCATTTCCGAAGGCGAGCTCGATCGCGACGCCCTGCACGAGACCATGGCCCATCCGCTGGAGATCGGCGAAGCGCTGGAGCCGGGTGGAAGCGCAGCCTCATAGACCCTCGCACAGGGAAGGCAAAGCCCGGTCCAACGCGGTAGTTTCCCGGAGTAGAAAATTGATGCGACACGCGTCACAACACTCGGGTTGGGATCACGGATTGATACTCATTTTTTCCACCCGACGCGCTGGGGGCAGGGCGTCGGGTTTTTGATAATCACTGCCATATCCGGACCGCCGGGCGGGATCAGATGATCCTGCCGTTGGAGTGCAGCGCCTTGGCGGCGACCTCGATCCGACGCCCAATCCCGATCGCCTGCAGGAACGCTTCGTCGTGGCTAACGACGAGCAGCGCGCCGTCATAGGCTCTCAAGCCAGCTTCAACGGCTTCGATGGACTCGATGTCGAGATGATTGGTCGGCTCGTCCAGGATCAGCAGGGACGGCGGCCTCGTCCCGCCCAGCACGCAGGCAAGGCCCGCACGAAACATTTGCCCGCCGCTCAGACTGCCGACGACCTGCAAGGCGGCATCGGCGCGAAACATGAACCGGGCCAGCGCGGCATGGCACGCATTTGCGCCCGCCGCTGGATTGAGACGGCCGAAATTTTCCAGGATCGAGAGCACGGGATCGAGCAGGCTGATTTTCTGGTCGAACAGCGCGAAGTCGGGCCTGACCCGGACCGTGCCCGAGAAGGGGCGCAACTCGCCGGCAATGAGTTTCAGCAGCGTCGTCTTGCCCGAGCCGTTGGGCCCGACTAACGCAACGCGCTCCGGACCGACGATCGTGAACGACAGATCACGCAAGACCGGCTGCTCCGGCCGATAGCCGGCGGTGACGCCGTCGAGCCAAGCCACCTCCCTGCCCGCGGGCAGACCGGTCGCGGGCAGTTTCACTGACAGCGGCTGAAGAACTTCGATGCGGCGACGTGCCGTGTCGGCAGCTTCCAGCGCTTCGGCGCGCCGCCGCTCGGCGATTTGCGCAAGCTTGCCGCCAGTATCCTCGCTGCGGTCCTTGCGCGCGCCGGCCAGGATGCGCGGCATGTCGCCTTTCGCCCGTTTCTTCTTCCCGCCGCTGTCCTTGCGATCTTTCCGCTCGGCGGTCGCCTGTGCCTTGCCATCGATCTCGCACAGGCGTCTCTCGGCATGCGCCAGATCGTGCCTGACGGCCGCGAGCTCGAGGGCCTTCTGCTCGCGGTAGCGGCTGAAATTGCCGCCGTATCGTGTTGCGCCCAGCGATGTCAGTTCGACGATCGTATCCATGGTTTCGAGCAGGTTCCGATCGTGGCTGACGACGATCGCGCCGCTGCGCCAGGCGGCGAGGAGATCGGTCACCGCCTTGCGTCCGTCTTGGTCGAGATTGTTGGTGGGCTCGTCCAGCAGCAGGAAGTCGGGCTCGGCGAAGACCAGTGCGGCGAGGCGCACCCGCGTGATCTGGCCGCCGGACAGGCGTGAGAGCTGCGTCTCAGGAGAGGGATCGAAGCCGAGGCGCGCCAGCGCGGTTTGAAGCCGCGCTTCGAGCGTCCAGTCGATTGTGGCGATGTCGTCGGCCGAGATCTCGCCCCGCTCCGCACGGCGCATCAGCCCCAGTGCCTGCCGCACATCGAACAGATCAGCCACCGTCGCATCCGGAGGCGGTTGAACGCCCTGGCGCAGCAGGCCGATGGTGCCGTTGATCAGAACACGTCCGGACTGGGGAACATGCTCCCCCAGAATTGACGCAAGCAGCGTCGTCTTCCCGACGCCGTTACGGCCGACGAGACCGGTGCGCTCGGCGGCGAATGTCAGATCGATGCTGGAAAGAAGAGAACGGCCGTCAGGCGTGGACAGCGACAGGTTCGACAGGATGATTGAAGCAGGCATGGGATTCCCCGTGAGCAAGGCGGATGTGCGCTGCGGTCGGGGTAAAATCCATGGCTGCGAAGTTCCTGATTGAGAGCCCTCTAACTAGTCCTGCAGAAGCGCAAGATCAAGCCACGGTTCGAGGGAACGACAGCGCGAGGAAAGCGCTGTCGTTCGATGAGCCTGCGATCAGCCCTTGAATGCGGTGACCACCACTTCGATCAGCGCGCTGCCGCCGAGATCGGCGACGCCAACCGTGGCGCGGGTCGGCAGATTGTCGCCGAAGAACTCGGTCCAAGCCGCGTCCATCTCCTTCTTCTTGGAGAGGTCCGTGACGAAGATCGAGGCGCTGACGACGCGCGACTTGTCGGTTCCCGCTTCCTTCAGGTAGCCGGCGATCTTGCCGAGGATGTTGCGGGTCTGGTCGCCCATCGAGACCGAGGTGTCGTCGGCGATGGTGCCGCCGAGGAAGACGAAGCCGTTGGCTTCGACGGCGCGGTGCATGATGGGCGTGCGGATGCTGCGGGTGATGCTCATGATGTCCTCTTGTTGTTAGAGCGTGATGGTATTCAGCAAGTCTGAATTGGCGAAGCCGATGAGCCCCCTCTCCCGCAAGCGGGAGAGGTCGAGCGAGTTCGGAGCAACAGATGGGATTCGACAACTTCTCATTCCTAGAGCGTGGAGGGATGGAAACGGTCGATGCCGAGATCGCTGACGCGGGTCTGAGTGCCGCCGTTGACTATCAGCTCGGCCATGACCGCACCGGCGCCGGGGCCGAGCTGGAAGCCGTGCAGCGAGAAGCCGAACTGATGATAGAGCCCCTTGTGGCGGCTGCTCGGACCGAACACGGGGATATCGTCCTTCATCTTCGCCTCGATCCCGGCCCAGGCGCGGACGATGGTGGCGCTGCGCATCACCGGGAACAGCTCGAACACGGTGCGGGCGCTGGTCGCGAGGCTCTTCCAGTCCAGCACCGTCTCATTGCGATCCTGGTACGGCGTTGCCAAATGGCCGCCGCCGATCAGCACGGTGCCGTTGGAGAATTGCTTGAAGGAGAGTTTGCGGCCGCGCAGGATCACGACGGGATCGATGAAGTGCGGCACGCGCGAGGTGATCATCAACATCGGCGCCACGGTTTCGACCGGCACGGGCTCGCCGAGCGCGGTTGCGATCTTGCCGGCCCAGGCGCCGGCGGCGTTGACGAGCACCGGCGCGGCATAGGTGTCCGAGCCGACGTCGACGTGCCAGAGACCGTCGCTATACCGGATGTTGCTGGCGGCCACGCCTTCGCGCACGGTGGCGCCG
>NZ_JALBHA010000176.1:0-11219 GCF_023006445.1 Bradyrhizobium sp. SHOUNA76 | reverse complement strand
AGGAACGAGGCGAGCTCGCCCGCCGCTTGCTCGCCGCCCTCCTCGAGCCGGTCCTCCAGCGCGTTGACCAGGCGCGGCACCTCGCGCAGGAAGGTGTAATCGTAGAACGACAGGCCGTTGGCGACTTCGTCGAGCACCGTGAGCTTGGTCCGGCGCAACAGGTTGGTCTGCCACAGCGTCAGCACCTCGCGGCGAAGCTGCTCGTCGCTGGCATCTGCCTCCTCCGGCGTGAGCGCGACGCGCTCGCGCCGATCCAGCAGCGCGGCGACCTCCATCTCGCGGTCCATCGTGCTCTTGCGGCGGACCTCGGTCGGGTGCGCGGTCAGCACGGGGCTGACGAGAGCGCCCTTGAAGAACTTCCGCAGTTCCGACGCGCTCACGCCCGCACTCTTGGCATTCGCCAGCGTGCCCGCGAGCACCCCTGCCCCGCCGCTCCTCGAGGCGCTGCGTGCGCGCATCTGGCGGATGTTGTTGTGGTCCTCAGCGATGTTGGCAAGGTGCGAGAAATAGCTGAAGGCGCGCACGATCCGCAGGGTGTCCGGGATCGACATGCCGTCCAGGATCTGCTCGAGCTCGCGGCGGGCAAGCCGGTCCTCGTCGCGATGGAACCGGATCGAGGTCTGCCGGATGCGCTCGACCAGGTCGAACACGTCGGCGCCCTCCTGGTCGCGCACGGTGTCGCCGAGGATGCGCCCGAGCAAGCGGATGTCGTCCCGCAGCCGCGTCTCCGCTTCCGTGGCCTGAACGTCCTCGGGACGGTTGGGGCGCGGCTCAGCGCTATCGGATGGAATGGTCTGGAGGGACATGGCTCGCTCTCCTTGCAGAGCTCCCTGCGGCTCCCCGGCCTGTCGAGTGTGCGATATTTTTCTACCGCAGCGCAAGATGAACTTGGGAGCGCCGCACACTGCCGTCGCCGCTCGTGTCCCGGACCCGCTGCAACGCCCTTAAGAATCGAAGACGCGCGTAAATGCGCAGAGCCGGGACCCAGGAAGCTACTAAAAGCATACTGCCGAAATATGGGCCCCGGCTCAGCAGCGCACCACGCTGCCAAGACGCGCCGCGTTGCGCTGCGTCCGGGGCACGAGTGCTGCAATCTCGTCAATAAACATGCCTTCGCGGTCTCGCGGCGCGTTCCGCCCGAGCTTTGCTGTCCGTTTCGCCCTCATCAGGAAGAAAGGGCGCAGGGAAGGCCGGGTGCCGGCTGGGCACCCAGGGTCCGCACGCGAAGAACGCACGCGGGGTGACCACAGGTGACGCCGGGACATCCCGGCCTTCCCTGCGCAATGGTTTTACGGCTTATGGCGCGCTCTCCCCGGGGAGCGATGCACTATTGCCCCCGTCGCCTTGCGGATCACTGATGCGCGCGCCCGGTTGGGCCGCTTCATCACCGCAAGCCTTGACGCACAGACCCCGGGCGTCAGGACCACACGCTTTTGCCGTCCGCGGACGTCCCCTCCCAAACTTCGAAGGCTCGCGCGTGCTCGCCCCCGACGCCGAAAAGAAACGCTGTGACCGCACCGGGTCGTGCCGCGGATCGTGATGGCTCACGAGGTTCGCCCGCCCTGCCATCCCGTCACGCGCCGGCGCTGCCGCGTCCATCGCATCCCGGCCTACGTATCGTGACGATCGCGAAACGTCCCTCTGACGGGCCGGGATGTGTTGCGGTTTACCCGAAACAACGAATTCGGTCAATCAGAATATCTGGGAGGCGCGCCCTTGACCTGCATGTGGCGTGTGTCGCCCGTCGGGTGACGCGAGGAATTGTGTGGGCAGCACCGACCGAGCGGGCTCGCATCGCAGCGCAGGGCGCGTAGGATGGGTTGAGCCCTTGCGAAACCCGTCATACCTCGACATCGATGGACGGATTGATGGGTTTCGCTGGCGCTCTCCCCATCCTACGAGCTCAATCTGTTCGCCGTCTCAATGCGCTTGGTACAGCAAGAATTTGCAATCTTGGTACTGGTTTCATGACCAGGCCCAACGCATCTACCTGCTAGTACCACGACCGAAGCGATCCCGATCGACAGTCTCAGTGGGAGCCCCGGTCAATGCAGACAGCGCAGATCGCAGACACGTCCACACTGTCAGGCATTTTGTGGATAGCGGGCGCGTTCACGCTGCCTGCAGCAGTTGCACCAGGAGACAATGACCGAGGAGATAATCCTATGAAGGCGATCGTCGTAACGGAACGGGCGGCGGGAACGGCAGGGATGAAACTGGTGGACCGGCCCGAGCCGCAGGCATCGATAAACGACGTCGTTGTTCGGGTTCATGCGTCGGGGTTTGTTCCGACCGAGCTGACGTGGCCCTCGACCTGGACCGATCGCCTCGAGCGTGACCGAACACCGTCGATCCCTGGGCACGAGTTGGCTGGAGTGGTCACCGCTCTCGGATATGGCACTACGGGGCTGTCGGTAGGACAGCGGGTGTTTGGCCTCGCGGACTGGTATCGCGACGGCACGCTCGCCGAGTATGCGGCGATCGAGGCACGCAACCTGGCGCCGCTCCCCGGTGACGTCGACTTCACGGTGGGCGCAAGCCTGCCGGTCTCGGGCCTAACCGCATGGCAAGGGCTGTTCCAGCACGGTCGTCTTCAGGCGGGGCAGAGCGTCCTCGCACACGGCGCGGCCGGCGCAGTCGGTTCCATGGTGACGCAACTCGCGCGAGAGGCCGGCGCCCACGTCATCGGCTCCGGACGCGCCGCCGACCGTCAGGCAGTGCTCGGCTTCGGCGCGAAGGAGTTCGTCGACCTCGACAACGACGCCCTGGAAGACATCGGCAAAGTCGACCTGGTGTTCGATGTCATCGGCGGCGACATTCAGAAGCGGTCCGCAGAACTGATTCGGGCCGGAGGAACACTGGTCACCATCGTCGGGCCCGCAGAGGCGCGCCCCTCCGACGGCCTGGCGGTCGACTTTGTCGTCGAGGCCGATCGTGCCCAACTGAGTGAGATCGTCCAGCGGGTGCGGGACGGACGACTGCGGACGAACATCGGCAACGTCTCGATCTTCGACGATGCGGTCGCTGCCTTAAACCCGACCGGGCGACGCAAGGGGAATACGATCATTCGCGTTCGTCCCTGAGGGAGCATGCCCATTGATGTACGCAGCACAGGATGGGTTGAGCCCTTGCGAAACCCGTCTTGCTTCGTCATCGGCGGACGGTTTGATGGGTTTCGCTGGCGCTCTACCCATCCTACGAACGACGACTTCGCCTCAAGCCGGCACGATCACCTTGCCGATCGGCCAGAGCGCGATGCCGGCGAGCTTCAGATGCGCCCAGGCAAAGGGAAGGCCGATGATCGTGACCGCGAGGACCAGTGCCGTCACGAGATGGCCGAGCGCCAGCCACCAGCCGGCGAGCACGAACCAGATGATGTTGCCGATCAGCCCGAGCGGGCCGGTGCCGATATCGCTCATGCCGGTGACATCGTAGCGGCTGACCGCTCGCGAGCCGAACGGCAGCAGCGTGTAGACGGCGATGTTGAACGCCGCCCGCGCCCAGGGCAGGCCGATGATGGTGACGGCCATGATGATCGCGGCGATCAGCCAGCCGAACGCCATCCAGGCGCCGCCGATCAGGATCCAGAGGATGTTGAGAATGATGGAAACGGGAGCCATGGGATGATCCGGGAGGTCAATGGTTCCGCTTATATAGGGTCGAAATCTGTCTCTGCTAAGACGGCGGCGTAGCCCGGATGAGCGCAGCGACATCCGGGGTCTTATCTTTCACTGTCCCGGGTATCGCTTCCTCTCACCCGGGCTGCTGTCAGTATCTCGTAGGGTGGGCAAAGGCGCGCTTGCGCCGTGCCCACGATCTGTCTCCGTAAGCGAAATCTGGTGGGCACGCTTCCGCTTTGCCCACCCTACGGCACTGTCAGATTTTGCGCCCCGCCTGCTCCCAATAGGGATCGCGCAGGCGGCGCTTGAAGATTTTTCCGGAATCCTCGCGCGGCAACCCGCTACGGATCTCGATGTGCTTGGGCACCTTGTAGTCGGCCAGATGCGCCTTCAGCGCGGCGCGGACGTCGCCGGCCTCCAGCGTGACGCCCGCCTGCGGCTCAACCACGGCCATGAGCGCCTCGCCGAACTCGGCGTCGGGGATGCCGAACACCGCGCAATCATGCACGCCGGGCACCGCGTGCAGCACCGATTCGATCTCCGCCGGATAGATGTTGACGCCGCCCGAGATCACCATGTCGCGCTTGCGGTCGCAGATGAAGACGTAACCGTCCTCGTCGATATAGCCGACGTCGCCGGAGGTGATGAAGCCGTCGCGGTCGATCTCGGCGCGCTTCTCCGGCTTGTTGTGATAGGTGAAATCGGCCAGTTCGGCCATGCGCGAATAAATCTCGCCGATCTCACCAGCCGGCAGCACGCGGCCGTCTTCACCGAGGAAGCGCAGCTCCGCGCCGGGCGAAATCTTGCCGACGGTGCCCGGCTTTCTCAGCGCGTCCTCGGAGGTGGCGAAGGTGACCGCGCTGGATTCGGTCGAGCCATAGAATTCGTAGATCACCGGCCCCCACCAATCGATCATGGCGCGCTTGACGTCGGAGGGACACGGCGCTGCGGCATGGATGACGTGGCGCAGCGACGAGACGTCGTACTTCCTGCGCACCTCCTCCGGCAGCTTCATCAGGCGGATGAACATGGTCGGCACCATGAAGATGGTGTCGATCCCATAACGTTCGATCAGCTCCAGGAATTCCTCCGGCTCGAAGCGCGGCATCAGCACCAGCGCGCCGCCGAGCTTGCCGGCGCGGATGCCGAACGAGTTCGGCGCGGAATGATAGAGCGGGCCCGGCAGGATCGCGCGGGCACCGGGCTTGAGCCCATAGATCATCGCGCGCATGCGCTCGCCGGCCGCCTGCTGATCCGGCGTCGGCGCGTGGCGGCGGACACCCTTGGGATGGCCTGTCGTCCCCGAGGTGTAGATCATGTTCATCGGCTGCGGCACGATTGGGCCGTCATAGGGCTCATGCTGCGCGAGCCAGGATTCGAAATCGATCGCGAAGCCAGGTGTCGCCAGATGATCCGGATCGATCCTGTAGTTGGACAGGATCTCCGGCGGCGTCGGCACGCTCAGCAGGGTGACGCCCTTCGGAATGGCATCGCGCAGGGCGTGCAGCATGTCCGCATGCCCGATCAGCACCGAGGTACCGGTGTCGTTCAGGATGTAGTTGATCTCTTCGGGCTTGAAGTGCCAGTTGATCGGCACGCCATAGGCACCCAGCCGCATCGCGGCATAGGCGGCTTCCAGAAAAGCGATGTCGTTGCGCATCAGCATGCAGACGCAATCGCCTGGGCGGACGCCGATCTTGGCGAGGCCGGCGGCGATGCGGTCCGCACGGGCCGCGATTTCAGTGTGGGTGCGTCGGCGCTCGCCGGAGACGATGCCGAGGAAGTCTGACGTTTCGCTCATTTTTGTTTTCCGATCTTTCGTCGGGTTCGAGAATGCGGCCAAACCTACGGTCGTCATTCCGTGATGCCCGAAGCCGCAGGCCCGGAATCCATACTCCCGATCGCGGTTATGGATTCCGGGCTCGATGCTTCGCATCGCCCCGGAATGACGGGGAACTGCTAGTCTGCATACTTCGCCGCGCGCTTCTCCAGATTCGATCTCACAGCTTCGGTCTGGTTCGCGCTGCCGATCAGCTTCTGCTGCTCGACCGACTCGGCGAGCAGTGCAGGACCCGGATCGACCGAGAGATTGTTCAGCAGGCGCTTCGCCGCGCGGATCGCATCCGGGCTCTTGCCCGCGATCTCGCGCGCGACCTCCAGGGCGCTGGCGCGCGGGTCGTCGCAGATGCGCGTGGCGAGGCCGTACGTCATCGCCTCCTGCGCGGAGAAGATGCGGCCGGTGTAGGTGAGATCGCGCAAAATATCGTCGCGCACGAGCGAGGCCAGGATTGGCGTGCCCGCCATATCAGGGATGAGGCCCCATTTGATCTCCATCACCGACATCCGCGCGTCCGCCGAGAGAAACCGCATGTCGGCGCCGAGTGAGAGCTGGAAGCCGCCGCCGAAGGCGACACCGTGCACGGCCGCGATCACAGGCACCGGCAGCTGGCGCCAGCCCCACACCGCCTGTTGCGCGAAGTTGGCCTGCCCATGCGTCCGCTTGGTGAGATCGCGATTTTCGCCACCCGGAATTCCGTTGCCGCCCTTCTCCTTCATGGCGGCAAAACGCCCCATGTCGAGCCCGGCGCAGAAGGCCCGGCCTTCGCCCGACAGCACGACCACGCGCACGCCTTTTTCCTTCGAAAGCCGGTCGGTTGCGGCGACAAGGGCCTCGAACATCGCCTGATCCAGCGCGTTCATCTTGTCCGCGCGCACCAGGCGCACGTCGGCGACGCCTTCCGAGATCGAGATCGAGACGCGCTCTTCCATGGACGAATTCTCCCCTGTTCTTGTTCAGTGCCGCTTTACAGGACGCTGGTAGCCGGATTTAGTCAATCGACCAATTAACTGACAATCCCTACGGGGGAAACAGCCATGTTCAAGGAAAATCTTCTGGCCGGCCGGCGCATTCTCGTGACCGGTGGCGGCACAGGTCTCGGCAAGTCGATGGCAGCGCGCTTCCTTCAGCTCGGCGCGGAGGTGCACATCTGCGGCCGGCGCAAGATCGTCTGCGATGAGACCGCGACCGAATTGATGGATCAGTATGGCGGCCGCGTCACCAGCCATGGTGTCGACATCCGCAACGCGCTCGCTGTCGAGGAGATGATCGAGACCATCTTTCGCGACGGCCCCCTCACCGATCTCATCAACAACGCCGCCGGCAATTTCATCTCGCGCAGCGAGGAGCTGTCGCCGCGCGGCTTCGACGCGGTCGCCAACATCGTCATGCACGGCACGTTCTATGTGACGCATGCGGTCGGCAAGCGCTGGATCGCCTTGAAGCAGCCCGGCAATGTCGTGTCGATCACGACCACCTGGGTGCGCAACGGCTCGCCCTATGTCGTGCCGTCGGCGATGAGCAAGTCGGCGATCCACGCCATGACGATGTCGCTTGCGACCGAATGGGGCCGATACGGCATCCGCCTCAACACCATCGCGCCGGGTGAGATCCCGACCGAGGGCATGAGCAAGCGGATCAAGCCGGGCGACGAGGCCGGCGCCCGCACCAAGGCGATGAACCCGATGGGCCGCGTCGGCACCATGGAGGAGTTGCAGAACGTCGCCGTGTTCCTGATCTCCGGCGGCTGCGACTGGATCTCCGGCGAGACCATCGCCATGGACGGCGCGCAGGCGCTCGCCATGGGCGGCAATTTCTACCAGCTCCGCGACTGGAGCGACGACGACTGGAAGACCGCGCGCGAGAGCATCATGGCGCAGAACGAGAAGGACCGGGCGAAGCGGGGGTGATGCTCGCTCGTGCCCCGGACGCAGCGCAGCGCGCCCCCGGCGATGCGGACATCGTCCGGTACGGCGTGGTGCGCTGCTGAGCCGGGGCCTAGCACGCTTCGCGGACACAGGAGAATGGGTCCCGGCTCTGCGCAGCAGCGCAAGCGCTGCAGCGCGTCCGGGACACGGAACCATCGATTCCCCTCTCCGCCTTGTCTTCACCCGCAGATGACGCCACACTCCCAGGCATAAAAACAAGACGCCACGGGAGAAACATGTCCATACAGCCATTGGCGAACCTCGCCGACATGGTGCGCGAGCGGGCGACGAGCCGCGGCAACGCCACCGCCTATGAGTTCGAGGGCCGCGTCACCAGCTTTGCCGAGTTCGACGTCAACACGAACAAGGTTGCCAACGCGCTTCTCGCGATGGGCGTGAAAAAGGGCGAACGCATCGCCTATCTCGGCAAGAACAGCGATCTCTATTTCGAACTCTTGCTGGGCTCCATGAAGGCCGGCGTGGTGATGGCGCCGGTGAATTGGCGGCTGGCGGGGCCCGAGGTTGCCTTCATCGTCGAAGACTGCAAGGCGCCGGTTCTGTTCGTCGGGCCGGAGTTCATCACACAGGTCCGCCAGATCAAGAACCAGCTGCCGGGCGTGCGCACGATCATCACCACCGAGGGCGGTGCGCCGGAGTGGCAGGATTTTGCGGCGTGGCGCGATGCGCAGAGCGGGGACGATCCGAAGGTCCCGATCGACAGCCGCGACATCGCGATCCAGCTCTACACATCCGGCACCACGGGCAAGCCGAAGGGCGCGATGCTGTCGCATGCCAACTTCCTCAACCTCGTGCAATCAGGCAATGCCGAGGATAAACCGGAGTGGAACCGGTGGTCGACCGACGACGTGTCGCTGGTGGCCATGCCGGTCTTCCATATCGGCGGCTCCGGCTGGGGCGTGATGGGGCTCTATCACGGCGCCCGCGGCGTGATCGCCCGCGAGTTCGATCCGACCAAGGTGCTGGATTTCTTCGAGCAGTCGGGCATCACAAAACTGTTCATGGTGCCGGCCGCGATGCAGTTCGTGGTGCGGCAGCCGCGCGCCAGGACGGTCGATTTCTCGCGGCTGAAATACATGCTCTATGGCGCCTCGCCTATACCGGCGGCGCTGCTGAAGGAGTGCATCGAGGTCTTCAAATGCGGCTTCGTGCAATTGTACGGCATGACCGAGACCACCGGCACCATCGTCGCGCTGCCGCCGGAGGATCACGTCGAAGGGCTGGAGCGGATGCGCTCGGCCGGCAAGGCCCTGCCGGGCGTCGAGATCGCGATCCTGGATGTGGACGGCAAGCCGCTGCCGCCGCGCGAGGTCGGCGAGATCGCGACGCGATCGGGCTCGAACATGGCCGGCTACTGGAACCTGCCGGAGGCGACCGCATCGACGCTGCGCGGTGACGGCTGGCTGCGCACGGGTGACGCCGGCTACATGGACGAGGACGGCTATCTCTATATCCACGACCGCATCAAGGACATGATCATCTCCGGCGGCGAGAACATCTACCCCGCCGAGGTCGAGAGCGCGCTGTGCGATCATCCTGATGTCGCCGAGGCCGCGGTGATCGGCGTGCCCGACGACAAATGGGGCGAGGCAGTGAAAGCCGTCGTGGTGATGAAGCCGGGCAAGGAGGCAACCGCCACCGACATCATCAACTTCACCCGCGAGCGCATCGCCGGCTACAAGACGCCGAAGACCGTGGAGTTCCTGCCGGCGCTGCCGAGAAATCCCTCAGGCAAGATTTTGCGGCGGCAGTTGAGGGAGCCGTACTGGGCCGGGAAGGATCGGCGGGTGAATTGATCCGCGGTGCCGTAGGGTGGGCAAAGGCGCAAAGCGCCGTGCCCACCATTCTTCGATTACGAGAGAGGTGGTGGGCACGCTTTTCGCTTTGCCCACCCTACGATAGCCGTGCGCGCGGCGGCAGCTAATGCTTCCCCGGCCCCATATAGCCGAACAGGAATCCGGCCACCTTGCGCATCTGGATCTCCTCGCTGCCCTCGGTGATGCGGTAGCGGCGGTGGTGGCGGTAGATGTGCTCGAACGGCTTATGGCGTGAATAGCCCATGCCGCCGTGGACCTGCATGGCGCGATCGGCGGATTCGCAGCAGAGGCGGTTTGCCCAGTAGTTGCACATGGAGACGCGGTCGGAGAGCGTACGCTCGATCTGCTCCTCGGTGAGCTGGTCCATCTCCCAGGCGGTCTTTCGGATCAGCAGGCGCAGCATTTCGGCTTGCGTCGCTAGCTCGACCAGTGGGAACTGGATCGCCTGGTTCTCCGCGAGCGCCTTGCCGAACGGCTTTCGCTCGCGCGCATATTTGACGCTCTCGTTGATGCAGTAGACGGCGGCGCCGAGCGAGCTTGCGGCCTGGCGGATGCGGTTCTGATGCACGAAGCATTGCGCCAGCGACAGCCCGCGGCCGACCTCGCCGAACAGCGCATCCTCCGGCACGAACACGTCGGTAAAACTGACGCGCGGATGATCGGTCGGCATGTTGAAGGTCCACATGTATTCTTCGACCTTCACCCCATGGCTTTTCGCCGGAACCAGGAAGCAGGTGATGCCGCGGGCGTCGCCGTCATTGCCGCTGGTGCGCGCGAACAGCGCGCAATGCGTGGCGACGTGCATGCCTGTGGTCCACATCTTCTCCCCGTTGATGATCCAGCCCTTGACGTTGTCGCGAGTCGCCGGCACCGCGCGCGTCTCCATGTGGGTCGCATCCGAGCCGTGATGCGGCTCGGTGAGGCCAAAGGTGATGCGGTACTTGCCCCTGATCGAGCCGTCGATCATCGCTTTCTGGTCGTCGCGGCCGTAGCGGTCGAGCATGGTGACGACGGGGAAATTGCCGACGATCGAATGCTCGTTCTGGAGGTCGTTGTGCAGGCCGAGACCCTTCGCGGCAAAATGCTCGCGGATCACGGCCATCCAGAGGTTCGAGCCGTCCTTGCCGCCATACTGCCTCGGCACGGGAAAGCGCAAATGTCCGGCGGCGTCGGCGAGATCCTTTGCTTTCCGCAGCAGCGCTTCCCACTCGTGGCGCGGCAGGCCGCCGTTCTCGAAATCGGTGCGCGCCCATTCGCGGCGGTGATCGAAGAAGCGGATGTTGTCGTCCGCTTCTTCCAGCGGCTTGATCTCGTGTTCGATGAAGCGATCGAGCTCTCCGAGATAGGCGACGAGATCGGCAGGCAATGAGAAATCCAAGGGTTCTCTCCCGGAATGATCTTTGTTGTTTTGCGTTAAGACGCTAGGCGCATTCTTGCTTCGCGTGATTAAGCGGAGAAGAGCGCATCCAAGTCAAGCAAGGCGAGGCGTGCCAGACGCGCAAGGCGCACCAGCGCAATTCGATGGTGCTCAAGCACTGAGGCGCGCTACTATGCCGGCAATATTCCTTCACGAGAAAATGCGGGAGCGCGCGATGGAGTTGAAATTCTCGAAAGTGGAACGCAAGGGTCCGATCACGATCGTCACGCTGTCGCGTCCCGAGGTCTACAACGCGCTGCACACCGATGCGCATTTCGAACTGCAAAAAGTGTTCGACGATTTCGCGGCCGATCCCGAGCAATGGATTGCGGTCGTCACAGGCAGCGGCGACAAGGCGTTCTGCGCCGGCAACGATCTGAAGTGGCAGGCGGCGGGGGGAAAACGCGGCTGGGACAAGGGCGGCTTTGCCGGCCTGACCTCTCGGTTCGACTGCGACAAGCCGATCATCGCCGCGGTGAACGGCGTCGCCATGGGCGGCGGCTTCGAGATCGCGCTCGCCTGCGACCTGATCATCGCCGCGGAGAATGCGACCTTCGCCCTGCCCGAACCGCGCGTCGGCCT
>NZ_JALBHA010000175.1:0-11228 GCF_023006445.1 Bradyrhizobium sp. SHOUNA76 | reverse complement strand
CGAAGCCATGCCGTCCCATGCGCCGCCCCAGGCCAGACCCTGCGCGATGCGCGCCAGCGCCAGCAGCCAGATCGCCGCAACGCCGATGTCGTGATAGCCGGGCAGGAACGCCAGCGCGACGGTGGCGGTGCCGAGCAAAAACAGCGCCGAGATCAGCTTGGCCGTCTTGCCGTAGGCACGGTCGACCGTCATGAAAATGACGGTGCCGATCGGACGGGCCATGAAGGCCAGTGCGAAGATCATGAAGGAATAGAGCGTGCCGGTCAGCTCGCTCGCGAACGGGAACACTAGGCGCGGGAACACGATCACCGAGGCGATCGCGAAGACGAAGAAGTCGAAGAATTCCGAGGTGCGGCCGATGATGACGCCGATGGCGATCTCGCCGGGACTGGCCTGGTCGTGGCCGTGCTCGCCCGTGTGGAGGTCTGCCATTGCGGGGGTCTGTGCCGTCGCCATTCGTGCGCCCTTAACGTCCTGAAAACCAAAGCCGACCGCCCGGCGGGGCGCCAGGCGATCTGGCCCTGTCTGACCCAACATCCCGCACTGCAACATTGGACAAATTGTCCAATGTCCGGATTGCTGCGCCGCAGCTACCCGTTGGCCCCGCAAAAGAAACTCATTCTCAAAGGCTCGGCCCGTGTCTCGTCTCAAGATCCTGGCGCTACTACCTCTGGCTGCCGCGCTCAGCGGCTGCGACTACGTCGTGCTGGCACCGGCCGGCGATATCGCTGCCCAGCAGCGCGACCTCGTCATCATCTCCACCGTCCTGATGCTCCTGATCGTCGTCCCCGTGATGGCGCTGACGGTGCTGTTCGCCTGGCGCTATCGCCAGTCCAACACGGACGCCCGCTACGAGCCGGATTGGGACCACTCGACCAAGCTCGAGCTGGTGATCTGGTCGGCGCCGCTTCTGATCATCGTTTGCCTGGGCGCTCTGACCTGGATGGGCACGCATCTGCTCGACCCCTATCGCACGCTGGGCCGCATCCATGCAGACCGCGCCGTGGATCAGTCCAAGGCCCCGCTCGAGGTCGACGTCGTCGCGCTCGACTGGAAGTGGCTCTTCATCTATCCGGACTACGGCATCGCTACCGTCAACGAGCTCGCAGCTCCGGTCGATCGTCCGATCAAATTCCGCATCACGGCGTCCTCGGTGATGAACTCGTTCTACATCCCCGCGCTCGCCGGCCAGATCTACGCGATGCCGGGCATGGAGACCAAGCTCCATGCCGTCGTCAACCACGCCGGCACCTACAAGGGTTTTTCGGCGAACTACAGCGGCGCCGGCTTCTCCGGCATGCACTTCAACTTCCAGGGCCTCGACGACAAGGGCTTTGATGCCTGGATCGCCAGCGCCAAGTCCGCCGGCGGCTCGCTCGGCCGCGCCGAATATCTCCAGCTCGAAAAGCCGAGCCAGAACGAGCCGGTGCGCCGCTGGGGCACCGTCGATGCCGATCTCTACCGCCTGATCCTCAACATGTGCGTCGAGACCGGCAAGATGTGCCAGAGCGAGATGATGGCGATCGACGCCAAGGGCGGTGCCGGCCACCAGGGCCTGAACAACACGCTGCCGCTGGCCTACGACAAATACGCCCGCCGCGGCACCGCATTTGGGCCGGAGCCGAGCTTCGTCGCCGGCACCTGCACGCCGGATGCGCCGCAGGGCAAAACCACCGCTGCCATCACGGCACCCACCGACACCGCGCCGCTGCTCGGCGCCGGCCTGAAGCGGCCGTCGTTCACGCCGCTGAAGTCCTCGTCCTTCTTCCTCGGACAACGTCCCAAGTCAGACTCCTGAAGTCAGGCTCTTAAAGAGAGTTCGCATGTCTCCTGATTTTCTCAAGCTCATCTTCGGCCGGCTCGGCTTCGAATCGCTGCCGCTGCACGAGCCGATCGTCGTCGGCACCTTCGCGGTGGTCGCACTCGGCGGCGCCGCGCTGCTCGGCGGTCTCACCTATTTCCGTCTGTGGGGCTATCTCTGGCGCGAGTGGTTCACCACCGTCGATCACAAGCGCATCGGCATCATGTACATGATCCTCGGCATCGTGATGCTGCTGCGCGGTTTTGCCGACGCGCTGATGATGCGCGGCCAGCAGATGCTCGCGTTTGGCGGCTCCGAAGGCTATCTCAACGCCCACCACTACGACCAGGTCTTCACCGCCCACGGCGTGATCATGATCTTCTTCGTGGCGATGCCGCTGGTCACCGGCCTGATGAACTATGTCGTGCCGCTGCAGATCGGCGCGCGCGACGTCTCGTTCCCGTTCCTGAACAATTTCAGCTTCTGGATGACGGTCGGCGGCGCGGTGCTGGTGATGGCTTCGCTCTTCATCGGCGAGTTCGCCCGCACCGGCTGGCTGGCTTATCCGCCGCTGTCGAACATCGGCTACAGTCCCGATGTCGGCGTCGATTATTACATCTGGGCGCTGCAGGTCGCCGGCGTCGGCACGACACTATCCGGCATCAACCTGATCTGCACCATCGTCAAGCTGCGCTGCCCGGGCATGACCATGATGAAGATGCCGGTGTTCACCTGGACCTCGCTCTGCACCAACGTTCTGATCGTCGCATCCTTCCCCGTCCTGACCGTCGTGCTCGCACTGCTGTCGCTCGACCGCTATGTCGGCACCAACTTCTTCACGAACGATTTCGGCGGCAGCCCGATGATGTACGTGAACCTGATCTGGATCTGGGGCCATCCTGAAGTCTACATCCTGGTTCTCCCCGCCTTCGGCATCTTCTCTGAGGTGACCTCGACTTTCTCCGGCAAACGGCTGTTCGGCTACACCTCGATGGTCTACGCCACGGTCGTCATCACCATCCTGTCGTACCTGGTCTGGCTGCACCACTTCTTCACGATGGGGTCGGGCGCCAGCGTCAACTCGTTCTTCGGCATCACCACGATGATCATCTCGATCCCGACGGGCGCGAAGATGTTCAACTGGTTGTTCACGATGTATCGCGGCCGCATCCGCTACGAGCTGCCGATGATGTGGACGATCGCCTTCATGCTGACCTTCGTGATCGGCGGCATGACCGGCGTGCTGCTGGCGGTGCCGCCGGCCGACTTCGTGCTGCACAACAGCCTGTTCCTGATCGCGCACTTCCACAACGTGATCATCGGCGGGGTGGTGTTCGGCGCCTTTGCCGGCATCACCTACTGGTTCCCGAAGGCGTTCGGCTTCAGGCTCGATCCGTTCTGGGGCAAGCTGTCGTTCTGGTTCTGGGTCACCGGCTTCTACCTCGCCTTCATGCCGCTCTATGTGCTCGGCCTGATGGGCGTGACCCGCCGCCTGCGCGTGTTCGACGATCCGTCCCTGCAGATCTGGTTCGTCATCGCCGCGATCGGCGCCTTCCTCGTCCTTCTCGGCATCATGTGCATGCTGATGCAGTTCGCGGTCAGCTTCCTCAGGCGCGAGCAGCTCAAGGACGTCACCGGCGATCCCTGGGACGCACGCACGCTGGAATGGGCGACCTCTTCTCCGCCGCCGGACTACAACTTCGCCTTCACCCCCGTCGTTCACGACAACGACGCGTGGTGGGACATGAAGCGCCGGGGCTACCAACGTCCGCTCACCGGGTTCAGGCCGATCCACATGCCCAGCAGCACCGGCACCGGCATCATCCTCGCCGGCCTCGCCACCGCGATGGGTTTTGGCCTGATCTGGTACATCTGGTGGCTGGCCGCTGTGAGCTTCGCCGCGATGCTCGTCGTCGGCATCGGCCACACCTTCAACTATCACCGCGACTTCGACATTCCGGCTGAAGACGTCATCCGGACCGAGGACGCGCGCACCAAACTGCTCGCCGGAGCCAAGTAAATGACTGTCGCTGTCAATCCCTCACAAACCGGCGAGCCGATCTTCTACGTCGCCGAGGAGCATCCGCATCCGGAAGGCTGGAGCACCTCGCTCGGTTTCTGGATTTATCTGATGAGCGACTGCCTCATCTTCGCGATCCTGTTCGCCACTTTCGGCGTGCTCGGCGGCAATTACGCCGCCGGCCCCGCGCCGAAGGACCTGTTCGACCTGAACCTGGTCGCGGTGAACACCTCGATGCTGCTGCTGTCGTCGATCACCTACGGCTTCGCCATGCTGACGATGCAGCAGAACAAGCTCGCGCAGACCCAGGTGTGGCTGGCGATTACCGGCCTGTTCGGCCTCGCCTTCATCGGCATCGAGCTCACCGAGTTCGCCCACATGATCCATGAGGGTGCCACGCCCCAGCGCAGCGCCTTCCTGTCCGCCTTCTTCACCCTGGTTGGAACCCACGGCCTGCACGTCTCCTGCGGCCTGATCTGGCTGGTGACGTTGATGGTGCAGGTCCAGAAGTTCGGCCTGATCGAGGCCAACCGCCGCCGGCTGATGTGCCTGTCGATGTTCTGGCACTTCCTCGACGTGGTCTGGATCGGCGTTTTCACCTTCGTCTATCTCCTGGGAGTTCTGCGATGAACACCGATACTCATGCAGCTGGCGCCAACGACCATCATCACGGCGACAGCCACGCCCATGGCTCGTTCTCGACCTATATGCTGGGCTTCGTGCTCTCGGTCGTGCTCACCGCGATCCCGTTCTGGCTGGTGATGAGCGGCGCGCTGCCGAGCAAGCAGATCACTGCCCTCGTCATCATGGCCTTCGCAGTCGTGCAGATCGTCGTGCACATGATCTACTTCCTGCACATGAACACGACGTCCGAGAACGGCTGGAGCATGATGGCGCTGATCTTCACCATCGTCATGGTGGTGATCGCGCTGTCGGGCTCGCTGTGGGTGATGAGCCACCTCAACAGCAACATGATGCCGATGCACCAGATGAGCGGAATGAAGTGAGCGAGGTCAGGACCGTGACGAGCGAGGCAAAAGCGATGCGTGGCCATGCTGCGCGCCCCTCCCTGTGGCTCACGGTCCTCTCGCTCACGGCCTTCGTGGCCCTGATCGCGCTCGGCGTCTGGCAGATCGAACGCCGCGCCTGGAAGCTGGCGCTGATCGACCGCGTCGAGCAGCGCGTCCATGCCCCGGCGGCGCCGATCCCCTCGCCCGCTTCGTGGCCGTCGATCTCCGCCGCGAACGACGAATACAGGCATGTCAGCGTCACCGGCCGCTTCCTGCATGACCGCGAGACGCTGGTTCAGGCCGTCACCGAGGAAGGCCCGGGCTATTGGGTGCTGACGCCGCTTCTGCGCGACGACGGCATGCAGGTCCTGATCAACCGCGGCTTCGTGCCGTCCGAGCGGCGCGACGCATCGAGCCGCCAAAGCGGCAATCCGGACGGCCCGGTCGAGATCACCGGCCTGCTCCGCATGACCGAGCCCAAAGGCGGGTTCCTCCGAAACAACGTACCGCAGCACAACCGCTGGTACTCGCGCGACGTCGCCGCGATTGCGGCGGCACGCGGTCTCCACGAGGTCGCACCTTTCTTCGTCGATGCCGGCGCCGGATCACAAATTGCCGGCGGTCCGATCGGCGGATTGACCGTGATCCGCTTTCCCAATAACCACCTGATCTACGCGCTGACGTGGTTTGCCCTGGCCTTCATGCTGGCCGGTAAACTCTTCGTCACATTCGGCGGCGGGCCGTTCCGCCGCAGGCGCTTCGTCCACGAACCGGCCGGTGGCCTAGATGCCGCCGCGCGCAGGACGGGATCAAATGCTGGAACGATGGTCGAACAGGCCTGACGACGGGAAGACGCTTTCCCAAACACTTGCTCATGGCGGGCTGGCCGTCACGCTGCAATCGCAGGCGGATGCGCGCAGCGAGCTGATCGGTGCTGCGCCGACCGACGACGAGACCAACCGCAAGAACATGGCGCTGCTGATCCAGCTGCGCTGGACCGCGGTGGTCGGCCAGATCGTGACCATCGGCGGCGTGCATTTTGGGCTCGGCATTCCCCTGCCGTTGGAGCGGATGGGCGCGGTGATCGGCGCGCTGGTGCTGCTCAACGTCTCCAGCCTCATCTGGGTGCGCCATCGCGCCGCGATCACCAACAACGAGCTGCTGGTCGCCTTGATGCTTGATGTCGCCGCGCTGACCGCGCAGCTTTACCTCTCTGGCGGCGCCACCAATCCCTTCACCTCGCTGTTCCTGCTCCAGGTGACGCTCGGCGCGGTGCTGCTCGATGCCCGCTCGACCTGGTCGCTGGTCGCGCTGACCTGCGCGAGCTTCGTGTGGTTGACGCTGGCCTACCGCCCGCTGGAGCTGCCGCCCAACCCATTGAGCGAGACTTACACGCTCACGGTCGCCGGCATGCTGCTGGGCTTCGTGCTCAATGCCGTGCTGCTGGTCGTGTTCGTCACCCGTATCAATCGAAACCTGCGCGAGCGCGATGCGCATCTGGCGGCATTCCGCCAGCATGCCGCCGAGCAGGACCACATCGTGCGCATGGGCCTGCTCGCCTCCGGCGCGGCGCATGAACTCGGCACGCCGCTGGCCTCGCTGTCGGTGATCCTCAGCGACTGGCGCCGCATGCCGGATCTTGCCGCTGATCAGGAGCTCGCTGAGGACCTCGCGGAGATGGAAACCTCGCTGCAGCGCTGCAAGTCGATCGTCACGGGCATCCTGGTGTCGGCAGGCGAAGCGCGCGGCGAAGGCTCCTCGCCGACGACGGTGACGGCGTTCGTGACCGCGCTGGTCGACGAATGGCGTGACGCGCGTTCGGCGCGGACGCTCTACTTCGTCAATACATTCGGCACGGACGTTGCGATCGTCTCCGACATCGCGTTGAAGCAGGTCATCTTCAACGTGCTCGACAACGCCTATGAGGTCTCGCGCGAGTGGGTCGAGCTCGTGGCCGAGCGCGAGGGCGACAACCTCGTGCTGTCGATCAGCGATCGCGGCCCGGGCTTTGCGCCGGAGATGCTGGCGCAGCTCGGAAAGCCCTATCAGTCGAGCAAGGGCCGCGCCGGCGGCGGGCTCGGGCTGTTCCTGGTGGTGAACGTGGTGCGCAAGTTAGGGGGCACCGTAACCGCCGAGAATCACAGGAAGCGGGGCGCCACCGTGCGCCTGACGCTGCCGCTCGCAACGCTCGCGATCGGAGGGAATTTTGACGCCTGATCGTTCGCTCATCGTCGTCGAGGACGACGCTGGCTTTGCGCGCACGCTGAAGCGCTCGTTCGAACGCCGTGGCTATGATGTCGTGCTGGCCGCCTCGATCGAAGAGGTGCGGCAGGTGCTGGAAGAGCGTTCCTTCGGCCATGCCGTGGTCGACCTCAAGCTCGGCGGCGCCTCGGGCCTTGCCTGCGTCGAGCTCCTGCACACGCATGATCCCGACATGCTGATCGTGGTGCTGACAGGCTTTGCCAGCATCTCCACCGCCGTCGAGGCGATCAAGCTGGGGGCCTGCCACTATCTCGCAAAACCCTCGAATACCGACGACATCGAAGCCGCCTTCACCAAGGCCGAAGGGAACACCGAGGTCGCGCTGGATGCGCGGCCGACCTCGATCAAGACGCTGGAATGGGAGCGCATCCACCAGACCCTGATCGAGACGGAGTTCAACATCTCGGAGGCGGCGCGGCGGCTGGGGATGCACCGGCGCACGCTGGCGCGGAAGCTCGAGAAGCGGCCGGTGAAATAGGCAACGTCTTTCAGCGGCTAAATGCCCTGCCTGGCTGATGACCTCGCGGCCAAGCACCACTAAACTGCCGATTGCTGCGGCTCATGGCCGTCGCTTTGCTGCAAGGGTCCCAGCCAGGAGTCTCCCGTGACAATGCTCGTCGAGCGGTTCGACCTAGCTGCCGCGCTTGCGTCCGCGCGCAGCCAGCGCGACACCGAAACAGTTGAGTTCGCAGAGGCTGCGCTGGCTTCCGCCAAGCAGGAGGGTCTGCAACTCGCAGTGCGGGCGCGCTATTTCGCCCTTGCCGTCATTGGCTGCCTGCTGCTGGCTATCAACCCTGCGTGGGAGCAGCTCTACTACGTGGCGCTGCTCGGCCTGTTCGCACTGATCGGCTGGGCCCAAGTCAGGGTTGGGCGGGTGGGCGTCTCACGGTCCGAATTGGCGCTCCTGTTCTGCGATTTGGCGTTGCTCACCTTCCTCATCGTGGTCCCTAATCCATTCGGGACTACGCACTGGCCGGTCGCGATGCAGTACCATTTCGGCAACTTCGTCTATTTCTTCGTGCTGCTCGCAGGCGCCACGCTGGCCTATTCCTGGCGGACCGTAATTGCGGTCGGAGCGTGGACCGCCGCACTCTGGCTGGTCGGCATGGCCTGGGTGTGGTGGCAGCCGGATCGCGATCCTGCGCTGACGGCCCACATCGCAGCCGCAATCGGCGACGATCACCGCTTGTCCGCAATGATCTCGCCCAATGCGATCGGATTCCACGTTCGCATCCAGGAAATCGTCGTTTTCATGATCGTGGCCGTGACGTTGGCGCTCGCGGTCCGCCGCAGCAATGACCTGCTGGTCCGACATGCCGCGGTGGAGCGCGAACGCGGCAATCTGGCACGCTACTTCTCACCCAATGTCGTCGCGGAATTGTCGAAGCAAGACGAGCCGTTGAAGCAGGTGCGCACGCAAGACGCTGCGGTGCTGTTCGTCGACATCGTCGACTTCACAGCCTTTGCCGATGCGCGCACGCCGCAGGAGGTGGTGCGGACGTTGCGCGAATTCCACGGGCTGATGGAGCAGGAGGTTTTCCGCCACAGCGGCACGCTCGACAAATATCTCGGTGATGGATTGATGGCGACGTTCGGCACCCCCTTTGCCGGCGCGCACGATGCCAGCAACGCGCTGCGGTGTGCCCAGGCCATGATCGTCGTGGCGGACAGTTGGAACGGGCGACGAATGGCATTGAGGGAGCCACCGCTGCGTGTGAGTTTTGGCTTGCATTATGGGCCGGTGGTGCTCGGCGATATCGGGCAGACCTGTCTGGAATTCGCCGTGATCGGTGCCACCGTCAACGCGGCAAGCCGTCTTGAGGCGTTGACTCGCACGCTCGACTGCGCGCTGGTGGCAAGCGACGATCTCATCAGCCGCGCGAAGGCCGAGCTTGGCAGCGCAGCCGAAGCATTTCAGCCACTGATGGTACGAGAGCCGCAGGCCGTTCGCGGCATCCAGCGTCCGATCGGAATATGGACTCAGGCCCGCGGCTTGTAGCATGCCGATCGCGCTCGACGCCGCTGTCACCAGCCCAACAAAAAGCCCGGCCGCAAGGCCGGGCTTTTGATGGCTTGCGCAGAACGAAGCTGCTTACGCGGCCTCGTCGGCGACGGTGGTGCCGTCGCCATCGGTATCGTCGCTATCGCCCTCGGCATCCGTGTCGGCTTCGCCCTCGGCGGCTTCCGCCTTGGCGTTGCGGCGCGGGCTCTTGGCGAGCTGGGCTTCGATTTCCTTGACCGCTTCGGTCTCGGTCGAGTGCTGCACCACCGCGATCTCGCGGGACAGACGATCGAGCGCCGCTTCATAAAGCTGGCGTTCGCTATAGGACTGCTCCGGCTGCGAATCCGAGCGGTAGAGATCGCGCACGACTTCCGCGATCGCGACGATATCGCCCGAATTGATCTTCGCTTCGTATTCCTGGGCGCGGCGCGACCACATGGTGCGCTTGACGCGGGCGCGGCCCTTGAGCGTCTCCAGCGCCTTCTTCACCAGCGCCGGATCGGACAGCTTGCGCATGCCGACATTGGCGACCTTGGCGGTCGGAACGCGCAGCGTCATCTTGTCCTTGATGAAGTTGATGACGAACAGCTCGAGCTTCGCGCCGGCGATCTCCTGCTCCTCGATGGCCAGGATCTGGCCGACGCCGTGAGCGGGATAGACAACGAATTCGTTGGCCTTGAAGCCCTGACGCTGGGTCACGACCTTCTTTTCCTCGACCTTCGGCGCAGCAGCGTGCTTCGCGGCCGGCTTGGCAGCAGCGACAGGAGCCTTGACAGGAGCAGCAGCAACGGGAGCCTTCGGCGCGGCGGGCTTGGCAGCGGGAGCCTTTGCCACCGGAGCCTTGGCAGTCACAGGCTTGGCAGCAGGCTTAGCGGCGGTCGCTTTCGCGGCCGGTTTGGCAGTCTTGTTAGGCATTGCGCTTCTTTTGTTCTTCGAGGACTTTGCAGCCGGCGCCTTCGTCGCGGTCCGACCCTTGGATGCGCTACGGCTGGCCGCGGCGACTTTTTTGGCCTCCTTATGGGAAGCCCTCGCTGAAGTACTCTTTTTACGCGTTTTCTGTGACACAGCCTGCGCGCGGAAACTGCCACGCCCCTGTTCGACATTTGGTTTCACGGGAACCCAGAGGGGCCAACGGGGCTGACGGGGTTCGGCTTAATGTGCCCAATATAGCACATTTCCCGCAAAAATCAATGATTTAGGGGTCTTCAGGGCTGGTTTTCGGCCGCGACGCCGGTATTAGGGTTAAGTTTGGGCCTGAATTAGTCGCCGGAGCCGGGGTTCGCAGAAAAATATTTCTCGAACTTGCCTTCCATGCCGTCGAATTCCTTGGCGTCGGCGGGTGATTCTTTCTTCTGGGTGATGTTCGGCCAGCTCTTGGCGTAGTCGGCGTTGACTTGGAGCCACTTTTCCAGGCCCGGTTCCGTGTCCGGCTTGATGGCGTCGGCGGGGCATTCCGGCTCGCACACGCCGCAGTCGATGCATTCGTCGGGATGGATGACGAGCATGTTGTCACCCTCGTAGAAGCAGTCGACCGGGCAGACCTCGACGCAGTCGGTGTACTTGCACTTGATGCAGTTTTCAGTGACGACGTAAGTCATCCAACGCTCCGAAAAGCTCTTTTAAAAGTCGCGGCTTGCGTAGCGCGGATGGCCCGGCGCCGCAAGGTCGGGAAAGCCCGATCATGACACTTGTGTGCGTTTGATCGGCCAAGAAATGAATGCAATGCGCAATTAATTGCGCACACCGAGCTCTTCGTAGAGCACGCGGGCCGAGGCAGCATCGCCGCGGCGTTCGCTGAAGGCGGTGACTTTCAGAACACGCACGGTGCGATCGAGCGCGATGGTGAGAACATCGCCGATCTTGACCGCATGGCCCGGCGAGGTCTCGCGCGCGCCGTTGATGCGAACGTGGCCGGTGACCACGAGCTCGGCCGCGGAGGTGCGCGCCTTCACCACCCGCGCGTGCCACAGCCATTTGTCGAGACGCTGCCGCTCGGACGTAGGATTACTCCTTCCGACCGGACAGCTGCTCCTTCAGCGCGGCGAGCTTGGCGAAGGGCGAGTTCGGATCGGCGGGACGATCGCGCTCGCGCGGGTTCGCGCTCGAGGCGTAGGGGCGCAGCGACGGACCGCC
>NZ_JALBHA010000174.1:0-11370 GCF_023006445.1 Bradyrhizobium sp. SHOUNA76 | reverse complement strand
ATGCGGCTGCGGCGGCCATGGGCCGCCGCCACGCCGTGACCTGAGACCGCCAGGGGATGAGTTATGGCTTCTTCTTGTTTGCTTCGACAATCGTCACCCAAGAGTCATGGCTTGCCGCCACGAACTTCGCATACTCCGCGGGGGTGGACGTCGGGCTGATCTTCACGCCAAACTCCTTGAAGCGCTCCTCGGTGGCCGGTTCGCGCAACGCCGCCAGGGCTGTTGTCCGACCTGGATGCCAGCCTGGAAGAAGCTGCTCGCTCGGTGAAAGGCCAGTCGGGCACTCTGACCGTTGCCATGGTCGCAACAATTACCGCGTCAGTCCTGCCCGATATTCTGTCTTCATTCGGCAAAGCCTACCCGCACGTTCTGCTATATGTCCGCGACGGCACTGCTTCGAGCGTGGTCAATCTTGTCGAGCAGGGAAACGCCGATTTCGGCATTACGACACAGTTGACCTTTGGCAATGCGATTCATGCCGCATCCATGGGATGGTACGACTTCCGTCTGATAATCTCGACCAAGCTGAAGAGGACTCTCGGCATCAAGGACAAAGTTTCCTGGAAGGACGTAGCTGATTTCCACGTGGTGGGCCTCCTGCCGCGATTCAGAGACCACGTCGCGCTTCTGGGTAGGGTGAAATGCGGACAGCTCATAGGCTGCGCTGAAAACTAGACCGCGGCAGTGAGCGGCTCGTACGCTGTAAAATAGCCGATCGGATGGCGGCTGGGTCTGAGACGCTTTGAGGATGGCGAAGGCACGAGCCGAATCACGGTCGGCGTGCGCAGAGCTGCTTTCCTGAAATATCCCAGCTGTAGCCGGTGGGCGTACTTGAGATACAAAGTACCGTGTGGACGCCGAAACTCGTCGGCGTCATAGCCTCCCGCCTTCCGATGCCGGCAAGTCCTCAAGCGCGAGTTGCGTGGACGGCTGTGAGAAGCCAGACGCGGCGTAAAAGCCGGAGTTTTACGAGGCTGACTTGGCAGAGCGCGCGGACGTCGCGGGATGCCGTGACACAACGGGACTCGCGATCCCATACAGGAATTGATCCACGATCATGTCCGCGAACTCGGCCGGTCCAATCCCTCCCTTGGGATCATACCAGGTATGGCTGAAGTTCAGCGTGCCAAAGAGCATCATGGCGTAGACCTTCCGCGTCCGCTTGACGATCTTCCCCTGATTGTCGAGCTGGAGAAGCAGGCCGGAAACCAGATCGACAATCTGGCGCTCAAGAGACTTGATCGTCTGTTGATCGTCTTCAGAGAGGAACGTCAGATCGTTGAGGATCAGGCGTTGTTCTTGCGGCGAACGCGCGTTGAGATCGACGATGGCGCGGATCGCTGCCCGGAACTGATCGGCCGTCGATTCATGCCTTGCGATCGCGTTCTCGACGTCCGCAATCATCTGGCGTACGTGCTCGTCCAGAATTGCGAACAGGATCGCTTCCTTCGATTCGAAGTAGTGATACAGCGCGCCGCGGGACAGCTTGCAGGCTTCGGCGAGATCGGCGATCGAGGCACGCATATAGCCGTGTTCGGCGAACAGGCCGCGGGCCGCCACGATGATTCCGCGGTGGATGTCGTCGTAGTTCTCAGAGCGCGTCCGCGCCATCGGCCTCTCTCGCTCAAGACGAACGCCACCGAATCCGGCGACTTCCGCTCCTCTATACAACCGCTTCGGCCATCGCGCTCAGCTTGTGGACACAAGTCCACCAGAACTCTAGCCGCGGCGCCCGAAAGTTTGATCCAGATCAAAAAATAATTTGAACGGCCGGTCGGATTATAATATCGTCCTATCTCGTCAGGCAAGCAATTCAGGCACGCGGGACCAACCCAGCGGCATCAGGGAGGTTGTGCGTGGACAGTCGGAAGGTCGATGCTGTCGTGATCGGGGCCGGCGCCGGCGGCCTGTGCGCTGCGGCGCGGCTGGCGCATGCCGGGCTCTACACGGTCCTGGTCGATGATCACGACAGGCTAGGCGGCCGCGCCTCAACCGAGGAGATCGACGGCTTCAAGATCAATATCGGCGCGATCGCGATCGAGTTCGGTGGCGTGTTCGAGGAGACGTTTCGCACCGTCGGCGCCCCGCTCAACATTCGCGCGCCGGAGCCGGCAAGCTCCTTCTTCATCGACGGCAAGCTGATCGATGTCGGCCGCGGCGGCTGGTCGCTCCTGCTCGGGCAACTGACCAAGCAGGCCTCCCGCATCCTCGAGAAATTTGCCGACGCCCGCTCAGGCAATCTGCCCGATGGCCGGCAATCCACCGAGGACTGGCTGAAGGGCTACACCAGCAACGCCACCGTGCATGCGCTCTTCCGCAATCTTTGTGCTGCGATCTTCGCCTGCAACGCCGCCGAACTGCCGGCTCGCGCCTTCCTCACCTATTTTACCAGCAAGGGCGCCTTCAAGAAGTTCGGCTTCTGCCCGGAGGGAACGGTCGGCGTCTGGAACAGCCTTGCGACGGCGGTCAGGCGCAATGGCGAGGTCTGGCTCAGCACACCGGCTACCCAAATCCACACGGCGGACGGACAAGTGAGCGGCGTGACCCTGCTCCGGGACGGCAAGCCGACGCGGATCGACACCGATCTCGTCGTCAGCAATGCCGGGCCGAAGGCAACCGTCGCGCTTGCCGGCGAAGCCGCCTTCCCCGCTGATTATGTCACCCGGGTCAGGAACGACCTCCGTCCGGCCGCCAACATCGTCATCAATGTCGCGAGCCGCGAGCCGCTGCTGAACCACCCCGGCATCGTGACGTTCGGCAAGACGCGCCGGTTGTGCAACATGGCGAACCTCTCCGCCACTTGCCCCGAGCTCGCGCCGCCCGGCTGGCATCTCTATGTTGCCTATGCCGTGCCGGTTCCCGCGCTCGGCGAGTTCGACTCCGATGCCGAGATCGCGCTTGCACTGACGGATCTCCGCGAACAATTCAGCAATTTCGATCAGGCCAAACTCCTCTCCATCCGCGTGATGCGCGACGACTGGCCGGCGCAACGGAGCTGCGCCGGCTATGACCTGCCGCGCGAGACCGGCATCGAGGGCCTGTGGTGCGTCGGCGATGCGGTCAAGCAATATGGCAATGGCGGCACGCAGGCCTGCGCCGAGACGGCGAAGATCGTGACCGACGCCATCCTCGCAACGCGGCCGCCCGCGGCCCAGGCGAGCCGGATCTGACCGATGCCGACCACGATCCGAACCCCGACCTCCTCCCCCGCGACGCAAGCGATGCCCGCGCCGGATTGCCTGCTGGAATTCCGCAACATCCGCATCGTCTACGACAACGCGATCGAAGCCATTCGCGACGTCTCGATTGCGGTGCCCGAAGGCGGCATCGTCGCCCTGCTCGGCTCCAACGGCGCCGGCAAGTCAACGCTGCTCAAAGCCATGTCCGGCATCCTCTACACCGAGGAGGGCGTGATCGAGAACGGCAGCATCCGCTTCGGTGGCGAGGACGTGCATCAGCTCCGGCCCGACGAGCTGGTACGCCGCGGCATCGTGCAAGTACCCGAGGGCCGTCGTGTCTTTGCTGCGCTGACGATCGACGAAAATCTCCAGATGGGAGGCTACACGAGGACCGGTGCGGAGGCGCGCGAGCGTCGCGAAAAGGTATTCACGTTGTTTCCGCGACTCTACGAACGGCGCGACCAGATCGCCGGCTACATGTCCGGCGGGGAACAGCAGATGCTCGCGATCGGCCGCGCACTCATGACCGATCCGGTCCTGCTCGCACTCGACGAGCCGTCGCTGGGGCTCGCGCCGCTGATCATCGACCGCATCTACGAGGTGATCGCCCGCCTGCGCGACGAATTGAAGATGACGGTGCTGCTGGTCGAGCAGAACGCGCAGCGTGCGCTCGATATCGCCGATTATGGCTACATTCTCGAAACGGGGCGCGTCGTGCTCGACGGCACCGCCAGGAAGCTCACGGCCAATGAGGATGTCCAGGAATTCTACCTCGGCGTCTCCTCGGCCGGCCGCAAAAGCTTGCGCGAGGTCAAACACTACAAGCGTCGCAAGCGGTGGCTGTCGTGACCGCGCTCCTTAAGGTCGAAAACCTCAGCAAGCGTTTCGGCGGCCTCCAGGCCATCGCCGACGTCAGCCTCACGGTCGCGCCCGGCGAGATCTGCAGCGTGATCGGCCCGAACGGCGCTGGCAAGACCACCCTGTTCAACATGATATCCGGCGTGCTGCGGCCGAGCGGCGGTCTGATCGTATTCGACGGGGTCGACGTTTCAACCATCTCGCCCTGGCGGTTTGCCGCCGCCGGGATCGGCCGCACCTTCCAGAACCTCGCCCTGTTCAAGCACGGTACCGTGGTCGAGAACATCCTGACCGGCCGCCACACCCATCTACGTTCCAACGTGCTTGATGCCGTCATCTTCTTTGGCCGTAGCCGCAGCGAGGAGATCGCGGCGCGGCAACGGGTCGAGCACATCATCGAATTCCTCGAGATCGAGCATGTCAGAGACGCCGTCGTCGGGACGCTGTCCTACGGCCAGCAGAAGCGCGTCGAGCTTGCGCGCGCGCTCGCTTCGGAGCCCAAGATCCTGCTGCTCGACGAGATGGTCTCGGGCATGAACCAGGAGGAGACGGAGGACATCGCCCGTTTCGTGCTCGACATACGGGACGAGCTCGGCATCACCGTACTGATGATCGAGCATGAGATGCGGATCGTCATGGACATCTCCGACCGCGTCCACGTGCTCAATTTTGGCCGCAAGATTGCCGAAGGCACACCCGACGAGATCAGACACCATCCAGCCGTCGCCGAAGCCTATCTCGGCGGCAAACGTCCCGGCGCAATTGCACAGGCGGGATCGTGATGTCGACGCTCGACAGCCTCCGCTCCGCGCTTCCGCCGCTCCAGGCGGCCGCCACCCGCAGCGCGCCCGCAAGTGATGTGGCGACCTTTCGTGCCTCGCTCCGGGATGGTGCCATCACCATTCCGCAGATGCTGAGACACCGTGCCGCCGTGCATGGCGAGGCACGGGCCTTGCGCGAAAAGGATTACGGCATCTGGAACCCTTACTCCTGGCGCCACTATTACGAGACGGCGCGTGCCGTGGCGTTAGGCCTGCTGTCGCTCGGCATCAAGGCCGGCGATCGCATCGCCATCGCCGGCGAGAATACGCCGGAATGGTTTTACGCCGATCTCGGCGCGCAGATGATCGGGGCCGTGACCGTCGGCATCTATCCGACCAATCCCTGGGTCGAGCTGCAATATATCGTCAAGCATTCCGGCGCCCGTGTTGTCGTCACCGGCGACCAGGAGCAGACCGATAAAGTGCTGGACGCCATGGCCAACAATGGCGGACTGCCCGATGTCGAGGCCATCGTCTGCATCGACATGAAGGGCCTGCGGCACTACCGACAGTCGGCGCTGATGTCGTTCGAGACCCTGTGCCAGCGCGGCTTTGCCCATGCGCGTGAGACTCCGGACGCGAACGCGGCACTCGACCGCCTGATCTCGCAAGGCGCGCCCGACGACGTCTGCATCCTGGTCTACACTTCCGGCACAACCGGCCCGCCCAAGGGCGCGATGCTGACACATCGCAATCTCGTCTACGCCGCCTACACTTACGCCGAAGCTGTCGGCATCGCGGATAGGCCGTTCGAGGCCGTCAGCTATCTGCCGCTGTGCCACGTCGCAGAGCGCTGCTACGGCATGGTGACGCATCTGGTGCTCGGCGGCACGGTGAGCTTTGCCGAATCGATCGACACCGTCGCCACCAATATCCGCGAGATCGCGCCGACTTTCTTCGTCGGCGTACCGCGCATCTACGAGAAGCTGCAACAGGGCTTTCTGTTTCGGCTCGGCGAAAGCGGAAGGCTGCGGCAAGGCCTGACCAGGGCTTGCCTCACCTGGGGTCGCTCGCTTTCCGACCGCAGGCAGGCAGGCAAGCAAAGCTTCATCGATCGGGCCGCTTACGGCCTACTCTATCTCCTGATGTTCCGGAATCTGCAGCGTCACCTCGGCTTCGCCTATAGCCGTCATCGGCTCTGCGCAGGCGCATCGATCTCGCCTGAGACCCTGCGCTTTTTCGACATTATCGGCCGACCGGTCTCGCAGGGCTATGGGCTCACCGAAAGCGGCGGCGTCGCCTTCGTCCAGTCGGCGAGCCACCACCGGATCGGTGGCTGCGGCCTGCCGCTTCCGCGGACCGAGTGGAAGCTCGATGACGACGGCGAGATCCTGCTGCGCAATCCTGGTGTGTTCAAGGGCTACTTCCTCGACGAAAAGGCCTCGACGGCTTCGCTCGAGAACGGCGGCTGGCTGCGCACCGGCGACATCGTCGAGGTGCTCGACAATGGCGAGATCGCCGTGGTCGACCGCAAGAAGGCCATCATCATCACCGCGGGTGGAAAGAACATCGCACCCTCCGAGATCGAGAACGCGCTGAAGGATTCCGAATTCGTCAAGGAGGCCATCGTGGTCGGCGAGGCCAAGAAGTATCTCGGCGCCATCATCCAAATCGACTACGACAATGTCGGCCGTTGGGCGCGCGACCGGGCGCTGGCCTACACCAACTACAAATCGCTGTCGCAGCTCCCCGAAGTGCACGAGCTGGTGGAGCGCATCGTTGGCGAGACCAACAAGCGCTTTGCCCGGGTCGAGAACGTCAGGCGGTTCGCCATCCTGGAGAAGGAGCTCGACCATGACGACGGCGAGCTGACCGCCACGCAAAAGGTGCGCCGCGCCATGATCGAGAAGAAGTTTGCGCGCGAGCTCGCCATCATCTATCCGGCGGAGGGCTGAATGCAGTATCTCCTGCAGCTTTTGATCTCGGGTCTCGCAATCGGCGCGATCTACGGCCTGATCGCGATGGGCTTTGCCGTCATCTACAAATCGACCGGGCTGGTCAATTTCGCGCAAGGCGAGATGACCATGATCACCGCCTATATCGCCTGGACCATCTCGACCAGCGTCAACGGGAATGTCGTCGTGGTCGCGTTCGGCGCCATCCTCGCCGCGATCCTGCTCGGCCTGATCATCGAGCGCGTCGTGATGCGGCCGATGTTGGGCGAGCCGGTGTTCGCGACCGTGATGGTGACCATCGGGCTGGCGGTGATCCTGCGCTCGGCGATCAACTTCATCTGGGACGCCTATCCGCACGGCTTGGACGTCGGAATGGGTCGCGACATCGTTCGCTTCGGCGGCATCGGCGTCCGCACTGGCCAGATAGCTGTCATTGCGACGTTGCTGGCGCTGCTGACGGCGATCTGGGCGTTCTTCCGCTACAGCAAGATGGGGATCGCGATGCGCGCGGTCGCGGCCGACGATCGCACCGCCTTGCTGATGGGCATCAGCGCCAGCCGCGTTCACGCGTTGGCCTGGGCGGCCTCGTCGGTCATCGCCGGCATCGGCGGCGTGTTCTTCGCCCTTTCATACGATCTGTCACCGGCCATGTTCCAGCTCGGGCTCAAGGCGTTTCCAGCCACCATTTTGGGCGGGCTCGACGCCGTTCTCGGCTCCGGCCTCGGTGGCCTGCTCATCGGCATCACCGAAAATCTCGCCGGCGGCTATCTCGGCTCCGGCATGAAGGAAATCGCGGGCTTCGCGATGATCATCGTCGTGCTGATGATCCGCCCGTTCGGCATGTTCGGCGAACGCGACATCGAGAGGGTCTAGGACGATGCGCACCGGCGACTACAAGCAGACCTATGGCGAGCTCGTCGCCCTGATCGATTCTCCGCCGATTTGGCTGTGGTCGGCGGTGTTGTTGATGGCGCTGATCGCCGCGCCTTACGCCTTGAACGCTTATGCGCTGTCGTTCCTGATGATTATCCTGATCACGGTGACCGGCGCGCTCGGCCTCAACATCCTGACCGGCTATACCGGTCTGATCTCGCTCGGCCATGTCGGCTTCCTCGTCACCGGCGCCTATGCCTATGCCATCCTGACGGCGAAATATCATCTGCCACCGCTGATCGGCTTCCTCGGCGCGGGGCTCGTGCCGGCGCTGGCCAGCTTGATCGTCGGTGCGCCGTCGCTGCGCCTGAAGGGCCTTTACCTCGCGATCACGACGCTCGCCTTCTCGTTCATCATCAACACGGTAATCCTGGAGATGCGCTGGCTCACCAATGGCGCCCGCGGCCTCTCCGTACAGCGACCGGAGATTCTTGGCATCAGCTTCGACAGCGACGCAGCCTTCACTTACCTTTGCCTTGGCGTCGCCACGCTGACGCTGTTTGCCACACTCAACATTCGCCGCAGCCGGGTCGGCCGGGCTTTTGTCGCGATCCGCGACAACGACACCGCGGCCCGTGTCATGGGCATCAACCTGCATGCCTACAAGCTGCTTGCCTTCGTCACGTCGGCCTTCATTACCGGCCTCGCCGGTGCTCTCTACGGTATCTATCTCTCCTTCGTCAGCGTCGAAGGCTTTCCGTTCCTGCTGTCGATCGAGGCTCTGGCGATCCTGATCGTCGGCGGGCTCGGGTCGGCGCTCGGCGCCGTGCTCGGCACCGTTCTGATCGTTTTGCTTCCCGAGGCTGCACGCCTCGTCTTCAGCTTCTTCAGCGCGCAGCTCGACGCGGTGTTTACGACCGGCGCACAGGAGCTGAAGAGCATGCTCTACGGCCTCGTCATCATCCTGTTCCTACGCTTCCAACCGCGCGGGCTGGTCGGTGCCTGGCACGACATCAGGCGCGCATGGGTGAACTGGCCGCTGCGTTACTGACAAAAGAAGATCAAAACTGGAGGGAGGACGGACAATGAGAAATCATCTGACTACCGCGTCAATCCTGCTCGCGACGACCTTGCTGGCGGGCGGCGGTGCATTTGCCGCTGAGCCCGGGATCACCGATACCGAGATCCTGATCGGCGATGTCGAACCGCTCACCGGCCCGCCGGCGCTACTCGGCGTCGCCGCCTCGATCGGTCACAAGATCGCGATCGCGGAAGCCAACAATGCCGGTGGTATCAACGGCCGCAAGATCAAGTACGTGTTGGAGGATGACGGCTACGTCACCGCGCGCACCATCCAGGGCGTCAAGAAGGTGATCGAGGTCGACAAGGTCTTTGCCATGCTTGGCATGTCCGGCTCTGGCCAGTCGATCGCCGTGATGCCCGTACTCGAGAAGTCGGGCATCCCGACCGTGATCGACGTCGCGCCGGTCAAGCTGTTGTGGGAGCCGCCGCGCAAGAACGTATTCGTCGTCGGCCAGTCCTACGAGGAAGGCATCATCCATCTCGTCAACTACCTCGCGGAGAAGAACCCCGGCAAGAAATGGGGTCTCATCACGCAGGACGACGACTACGGCATCACGGTGCGCGACGGCTTCGATTCCGTGGTCAAGTCGAAGAAACTGAACGTCGTCTACAGCGGCAATTACAAGAAGGGCCAGCAGGATTTCTCGTCTGACATGCTCCAGCTGAAGGATTCCGGCGCCGAAGTGTTCCTGGCCGGCGGCATCATCGCGGAGAACATCGCGATGATGAAGGAGCTCGAGAAGCTCAACGTCAAGCCAGTGACGGGCATCTTCTGGCCCGGCCGCATCGAGCCGGTGCTCAAGCTGATGGGGCCGGCCGGCGACGGCATCTTCGCGGTGGACTATGTCGAGCCCTTTGCCGGCGAGGCCGGCAAGGCGTTCCTCGAGAAAGCAAAGCCGCTTGTGTCGGAAGCCGAGTTCAAGGGGATCAATCGCTACACGATGAGTGGTTATGCCGCGGCCAAGGTTCTGATCGCGGCGATCGAACGTTGCGGCAAGCAGCCGACCTGGGCCTGTACGATCAGCGAGTTGGAGAAGACCAAGAATGTCGAGACCGGTGTGATGGCTCCGATCAGCTTCGGACCCGGCATCCGCTTCTCGAACCAGAAGCTGCAGATCATGCAGGCCGACACCGCGACGCTCAGCTTTAAGCCGGTGAAGTGATGACCGCCAGCGGATGGCCGAGGCAGCGCCCGGTCATCCGCCTTTAAAGACGGGCCGACGCCTGGCTGCGAAGGCGGCGATACCCTCGCGCGCATCGTCGGAGCGGCTCGCGTCGACGATCGATTGCATTTCGGCTTCGAGTTGAGCGCCGAGGCTCGTTTCAAAGGACTGCCGCAGCATACGCCGCATGGCCCCAAAGGCCCGCGTCGGCCCCGCCGCCAGTTCGCGGGCAACCGCGATTGCTTCCGCTTCCACCGAATCGTCCGACACGAGGCGGGAGACCAGGCCAAATTCCAAGGCTTCCTGCGCCGACAATCGGCGGTTCAGCAGGAACAGTTCCTGCGCCCGCCGCATGCCAACCATCCGCGGCAAGAACCAGGTGTTGCCACCGTCGGAGGTCAAACCCAACGCGCCATATCCGAGAGCAAAGCGCGCGTCGGTGGACGCAATGACGATATCCGCAATGTAGAGGAGGCCCAATCCGCCTCCGGCCGCGGCGCCGCGCACCGCCACAACGACTGGTGCATCGATGCTCGTCAAGCGATCGATGGCGCGATGATAACCATCGATCATGCGACGAAGCTTGCCCGGCAGCTCGGCCGACGGCGTGCTGGCAAAGAGATTGACATCCCCTCCCATGGTAAAGTTTGGTCCGTTTCCCGAAATCAGGACGGCGCGCAAGCCGGCGGTCTCGGCAATTCGCGTTGAAGCCTCTTCAAGATCCGCGGCCATCTCTTCATTGATGGCGTTGCCCTGGTCGGGCCGATTTAGCCGAAGCGTTGCAACACCATCTGCGATGTCGAGGAGGACAGTCTTGAACGGGCTCGCAGCATCATGCCAGCGGGCCGTATCGGTATATTGCTCGAGGCGCGTGATGCGATCACCCTCAAACGTGATGAGGTGCGCAAAAGAGGCGTCGAGAGAGGCTCCTCCATGCCTGCCCTCGCCACGATACCGGCCTGTCACAAGCAGGCACGCCTCTCCGACCTCGAGAAAGCGCTCCGGCTCCGCACGTGCCGCAAAGTGCCGGGCGATCGCTCCCCACCCGTTGCGGCGCATCTCAGAAGAGCCCTCGTGCCGGCCACCAATCCCGAAGGGCATTCCCTCCGCGATCTCGCCAACGAAATCCAGGTGGAGCAAAGTCTCAAGCTGCTCCCTGTTTCCTGCAGCCAGGGCCGCGTAGAGCGCCCGCGCGATGTCGGAACGAGCCTTTTGCATTGACCTTCCTCCCCGCAAGATCGACCGAGCTACATCCGCTTCGCGACTTCTTCCAGCATGACCTCGGTGGCGCCGCCGCCGATGGTCAGCACGCGCGCGTCCCGAACCATGCGCTCGATCGGCGTCCCGAGCATGAAGCCGCTGCCGCCGTGCAACTGCAGGCAACCATGCACGACCTCGTGCAGCACCTCGGGCGACAGCGCCTTGACCATCGACACTTCGCGCAAGCAGGGCTGCCCGGCCGCGGCGAGCTCGGCGGCGTGATAGGCAAGCTGGCGCG
>NZ_JALBHA010000173.1:0-11382 GCF_023006445.1 Bradyrhizobium sp. SHOUNA76 | reverse complement strand
GCCATCGCCGCCGCGCGACCGCCCTCGGACGCGCCGAGCTTGAACGCGATCACGGGTTTGCTCGCGGCGCGCGCCGCTTTGCAGGCATCGCGAAACGCCTTGGTGTTGCGCACGCCTTCGAGATAAACCACGATCACCTTGATGCTCGGGTCCTCGGCGTAATAGCGCATCAGGTCTGGCGTCTCGAGTCCGGCCTCGTTTCCGGTCGTCACCATGTAGCCGACACCGACACCCCGATCTTCCAGCGCCTGGCGGATCGCCATGACGATGGCGCCGGACTGTCCGGCGATTGCCACAGCGCCTTGCTCCATGGTGACGATGCGGTCGTCGATGTTGGTGAAGAGCTTTTCGCCGGCGCTTAAGTTGCCGAGGCAATTCGGGCCGGTGACGGCAAGCCCGGTCTCGCGTATGGCGGCCTGTAACTCGGCGGCGAGCCTCTGGCTTTCCTCATCCTGCAGCTCGCTGAAGCCCGAAGTGACGATGGTGGCCGAGCGCGCACCGGCCGCAGCGGCGTCGCGGATCACCTGGACGGCAAAGCGCGCCGGCACCAGCACCAGAACGTGATCGGGCTTCTCCGGGAGGCTCGCAAAGTCCTTGTAGCAGGGGACGCCCCAGATGGCTTCACGCTTGGCGTTGACCGGATACAGGCCGCCCTCGTAACCGTACTTGATCAGATTATTCCAGATGCGTTCGGCATAATTGCCGGGCTTGTCGGTCGCGCCCACCAGCACGATGTTGAGCGGGTGCAGCATGGCGTGGATGCCCTTGACGATGTCGCTGGCATCGGGAGCCGGAGACCATAGACGTTGCGAAACCGATGCGGCAGGCACTTGAGCTTCCATGCGCTTCCCTCACTTCTTGTTCTTGTTGCAACGCGCTGTCGCGCCGGCTTCGCGGGCTGATCGTGGCGGATTCCATGCCGCGAGACGGAATGGGCAGGTCTTGACGACAGGGCCTGACGATAAGGCTAGCATCACGAGACTTTTGGCGAAAGTGCGAACGATCCGGCAAGATGCTAGGAACGGTGACGCTCATTCTCTCAAACGGTGATCATGCCGCTCCTGTCCATCGTGGTGCCGACTCTCGATCGTCCCGACACGCTTCGCCATGCGCTCGCGACCATGGCGTGCCAGCCTGCGCACGCGGACTGCGAGTTCGTGGTTCAGAACAATGGCGGCAATCCCGAGATCGCGAAGATGGTCGCAGACCTCCAGGACGAGCGCTTCAAGCATTTTGCCAGCGAAACCGTCCTGACCATGACCGACAATTGGGAGGCAGCGCTCGGCCATGCCTCTGGCGAGTACATCGCCTTCCTCGGCGATGACGACGGGTTGATGCCCTATGCATGTGCCACGGCGTCGGATCTGCTCTCCGGCCGTAAGATCGATCTCCTGAGCTGGCGCGCCTACAGCTACTACTGGCCGGGCTACTACCATCCGGCTTTCCGCAATCGGCTGCTCGCCGAGATCGACCTGACCTCGTCGGCAAAGCGCGTCTCGTCGCGGGATGAATTGGCGCGCATCTTCGGCTTCCAGGCGCACTATGCGAACCTGCCGATGATCTACAATTCGTTCGTCCGCCGCAGCGTCATCGACCGGATGCGTGCGGTCGGTGGCCGCTATTTCATCGGCCTATCGCCCGACGTGGCATCCGGTATCGCCAATGCCGCGCTGACCGACAGTTTCGTCCGGCTGTCGCGGCCGCTGAGCATGGCCGGATTCTCGCAGCACAGCACCGGTCACGCGCTGTTCTTCGAGACCACCGATCTGCTCGAAACGTCGCGTGGAGCGCGGGATTTCGGACCGATTGACGACGATCCCCGGCTCCCTGATCTCAACGCCCTCCAGCTCTTCATCGCCAAGGACATGCTCGTCCTGAAACGACTGCTGCTGAGGGATGACGACGACGTGCGGCTCGACTTCAAGGCGCTGGCACAGGCGCTTGCGACCGACATCAACAATCGGCCGCCCCTGTATGATCGAACCGTACAAACCATCGGCGAACTCGCCCGCACGCATGGTTTCGATGTCGCCGACATCATCATTCCTGCCCGCCTTGCGGATCGGCCGCCACCTGGCAAGGGTGTTCGCGTCATCGGGCAGAACCGCGTGGTTTACGAGCTGGATGGTTCGACGCTCGGGCTGAATTCGATCGCGGACGCAGTGCGCGTGATCGCGCAGTTCGTGCCGGATCAGCAGCCGTTCGATCCAGTCGCTCTGGAGGCTCCCGTGTCTGCGCCGGTCCTCGGTGCAGAGGAACTCGAATTCAGACGTGGCGGGACAGGTGTCGCCGCGTTGGCCGAGGGATGGAGCGAGCCGGAGCAATGGGGCACCTGGTCGGTTGCCAGGAATTGCGTGCTCCGCTTCGAGGTCCACCCCATTCCGTCACGGCCGGTCGAGCTCGTGCTGGCGTGCCGGGCCTTCGTGGCTGACGGAAATCCGCAACTGCGTGCGGTTTGCCGCGTCGGTAACGGCGCGCAGCAGGAATTGACGTTTTCGAGAGGGGCGTTCGCGGGCTTGCGCAGGTTGATGCTCGATCCCGCCGCGATTGCCGCCGACGGGATGTTGACCATTAGCCTGTCGCTATCCGATCCACGCTCGCCCGCTGATCTGGGACTGAGCTCCGATGTGCGTCCCCTCGGCATCGGCCTCGAGCGGATATGGCTCGATGACGATGTCCGTGCGTCACGAGGCCGGTAATCGCCGCACGCTCAATACCGCAGCAGGCTCAGCTTGTGGGCGTAGTGAAAGATGACCTGCCTTGCGAGATAGGGAGCGATGGCACGGCGGATCTGCATCTGTGTCGGATCGAAGCCGAGAACGCGGCGCCGCAAGATGCCCATCTCCCGGACGCCGATCGCATAGGTTGATGCCGTCTTCTGGGCGTCATGGATTCGGAAGCAGGCGAGAAATCGCGGCAGGCGGACGAATTTGAACTCCGCGGCCTGCGCTCGCAGGATGAAGTCCCAATCCATCGCGTAATGGAAGCTTTCGTCGATCGGCCCGATCCTGTCCCACACGCGCCTGCGCCAGAACATCGTCTCCTGCGGGATATAGTCGGCATATTGCAGTGCGTGCCCGTCATGGGGCGGCAGCACGGCACGGCCGACCTCGAGCCCCTCGCGGTCGACGAAGACGCGATGGCCATACACGATGTCGACATGCGGATGCGACGTGAAGTAGTTGGCGACAAAGGCTAGCGTCCCCGGCAACAGCATGTCGTCGCTGTTGAGATAGGCCATGATCTCGCTGTCGATGCCGGCAAAGCCGAGATTGATGGCGTTCGACTGCCCGCTGTCAGGTTCGCTCTTCCAGCTGATGCCCGCGGCGCGGCTTTTCAGGAGATCTATGGTGCCATCGATCGAGGCGCCATCCTGCACGTGATAATACAGGTTCGGATAGTTCTGGCCGACGATGCTCTCGATCGTGGCGCCGAGATACTGCGCCTGGTTGTAGCTCGGCGTGACGATCGCGATCCGCGGTGCATTCTCGCGGATGGAGGGGGCCGGCGGCAAAGCCCTCAAATTGAGCAGGCGCGGCGGATATTGCTCGAAGGTCCACATCGGCGGGCGCCGCCAGAGGCTTCGCAGCGAGGACCGCCTTTGCCCGGCGGCGATGAGATCCTGGTTCCTTTCCAGCAGCGCGAGGCGATTTTCGAGCTGCTCCAATCGTTGTTCGAGGCGCTGCCTGAACTCGTCGTCCATCCATCGTTCTTTCACAAATCACAACGTACAAAAATCAATGGGCCATTCTATAGGTCTCCAGCCTGCAGCGCCAGTTCACGGTCTCGTCAAACGCGATGGCGCGGCCTGTCCGGCGCGGTTTCAGAGGCCTCGATCAATCCGGGATGGGCCGATTGCGAACCGCTATTCACCTGTTTCGATCAGGGTGGCATGCAGGACATACCGCTCCGGGCCGGACGTGACGGCGTCGAACGGCCAGCAGGTCGTGAGCACGAGTTCGACATCCTGCGCCGTGGGATCGATGCCCGATGCATCGAAGCGGACCACGGCGGATGAATCCGCGCGATAGCGAAAGTGTTTGCCGTCACGGCGTGTGACATCGATCACGTCACCAATGGCAACATTCCGCAAGAACCGGAAATGTGTGTCGCGATGGCCGGCATATACCGCGACACCGCGCTCGCCGGCATCAACCGTTTGGTGGATGTGACCGGGGCCAAAGGCAAGCGCCTGCCCGCTCGCGCTTTCCAGCACGATCGCGCTGGCGCCGATCCGCTTCACCTCGATCCGCGCGACCGGCCAGGTGTCGGCCCATGACCACGGCTTGATCACCCCGCCCGTTATCAGGCTTCTGTCGAAGGCGCGCTCCAGCAGCACCTGCGCGAGCCAGGCCTTGGCATGGACATAGGCACCGTCGCCGAACAGGATGAGGCCGATCAGTGCCAGAACCAGCGGGGATAAGAGGCGGGGCATTGTCTCTACACGCGTCATTGCGAGCGCAACGAAGCAATCCAGAGTCTTTCCGTTGAGGCAGCCTGGATTGCTTCGCTGCGCTCGCAATGACGGGAAGAAAAAGGCGCGCGCGGCCGTTGGTGTGGGACGGGCAGCCGCGCGCGCTAACAGAGGAGTTCGGGGGACTCCTCTCTCAAGCGACGTCGGTGAGCAAGGATCGACGCCGGTTGAACACGAACAGGATCAAGGCGAGCGCGATCAGGATCAGACCTGCGATCATTTTCAGCTCGGCTGAGGTTGCCGTCTTGGGCAGACGGATCGCATCAGGCGCTGCGGGTGCCGGACGCCGCGCGGCTGGTGAGGTGCGCGCATCGGCATGGCGTTCACGCAAGTGCGACTGGATCTGCGGCCGTTCGCCAAACACTTTCGCGAAGTCCCAGCCGGCGGGCAGGTTGATCGGCAATTCGCTCGGCTTGAGCGGTGCGCCTTCGGGGCGGCTCGGCGTCTTGTCGACGGCGACGAGGCTGGTCAGGCGCGTGACGATCTGATGGTCGAGAGCCAGCGCCAGGATCGCCTTGTCGGCCTCCTCGGGCGCGAGTTCCCGCATGGCGCGCGCCACCTCGGCGTCACCGATCTTGCGCTTGGCCCAGAGTTTCGACAGGCCGTTGCCTTCCGCTGCATTTTGCAGCGGCAGCGTCACCGACCATGGACGCTCGCCGACGCGCCCCCTGATCTCGAGCGAGCCCGCGAGCTTGTCGAGCTTTGCCGCAAGTACCAGCGGCTCGTCGCGATAGACGTCGGGGATGATCGCCGGGGTGATGTCGGCCTTGGCTTCGGAGAATTTCGCGATGAGGCCGGTCACGGCTGGATTTTCGAGCTTGGCGAACAAGCCGCGCATGCGCTCCTCCACCTGCTCGACGGACCCGATATGGGTGAAGGCCCCACGGCCGAGCTCGGCGGCGCGTGTCATCAGATAGGTGTTGGGCGCCGACCCGATGCCGACCATGAAGACGCGCGAGCGGCCGCGCATTGCCGTGATCGTTTCGAACAATTGCTGTTCGTTGCCGATGGCACCGTCGGTCAGGAAGACGACCTGGCGAACCATGCCGGTGTCGCCGAGCTTGTCGGCCAGGGCGGCGCGCATCGCCGGCACCATCTCGGTGCCGCCGCGCGCCTGCAACGCGCTCACGAACGAGGTCGCCTCGCCGACATGCGCAGCGTCTGCCGGCACGGAAGCCGGAAACAGCACGTCCATGGTATCGTCAAAGCGGATGACGTTGAAACGGTCGGTCGGCTGAAGCCGGGAAAGAGCGTAAGTGAGGCTCGCCTTGGCCTGGACAATCGACGTGCCGCCCATCGACCCCGAATTGTCGATCACGAACACGACCTCACGCGGTAGTGGCCTTTGTGTCGACTGCTCGACGCTGGGCGGGGTGATGAAGGCGAGCAGGTAATCGGCATCGCCGACATGTTCGCGGAACAGGCCGACCGTCGGCGCCTTCTCGTCGGCGGGCTTCCAGCTGAGCTCGAAGTCGCGGTCGGCGGGAACAGCGCCACCGGCGAGCGTGATGATGCGTGCCGTGTTGTCCGGGCTCTCGATCTTGACGTTATGGTGGGGACTCCTGACCTCGCCAAGTGCGAAGCCGGCCTTCAGGCGCACCGTGATGGTGGTCGGATTGACCGGTGCATTCTTGGCGGGATCCAGCACAGGCGGTGAGATACGGTCGCGGTCCGGTACCGGGTCCGACGTCGTCGCGCCCCAGCCCGAGCCGTCGTTGCGGAAGTCGACGCTCTGGACGATGGGCGCCGGATTGTAGCGCGGTCCGACCACCAGTGGCAGGCGGAGCGAATATTCATTGCCGGACTGATGCACCGGCTCCTGATATTCGATCTGCACCAGCACGGTTTCGCCGGGACCGATATTGGCAACCGAGTTGGTGAAGATGTTCGGCCGTTCCTGCTCGGTGAGCGCGGCCTTCTGACCGGCGCGGCGTGCCTCTTCGTAGATCACGCGGGCCTGCTGCCGCTCCTTGATGTCTCCGACGATGACGCGGTCCCCGACCACCATCTTCAGCGTATCGACGGCGCCGCCGCTCGCGAGCGGATAGACATAGGTTGCCTCGACCCAGTCCTTGGTCGGGTTGCGGAAGATCTGGGTGACCCGCGCGCGCAGCGTCGGCCCTGATACCGTGATGTCGACGTCGGTGCCGAGGCGGATCGCTTCCGTGGTGGCGCCGTCATCCTTCAGAAGCAGCGTACCGGACCGTGCATCGCCGGGCTGGAGCAGGCTGGCCTGCTCGGTCGTTGCCGACCAACTCGTCCCGAAGCTGACCAGCAGGGCCACGAAGGCCATCAGCATCACCGCGATGCCCTGCGCGAGAAGAAGCAATCCGAGCTTGATCAGCCGGTTCAACATGGGGTGCTCGTCGTTGTCAGCCGTGTCGTAGGTGTCCATTGGCCTGCTCCTGAAAGGGCGTTTGCTGGCTCTGAGCATTTGCCGGGAGGGGCCGATTTCGCGAGCAGAATGATCGGTAATGTTCCGCCGCGGCCGGCCCGGGCACGCCGCCTGTAGGCGGTCATGTGCGGTTTTGTACTGGTTTGTCCGCCCTGCTAGGATGGCGGTGCTGGAGCAGGGCTAGCGATGCAGATGCAGGATAAATCCAACGATAAGCAGCTTTCGGACGAGCAGAGCCGCGAGATTGCCGAGACCATTCGCGAGGAGCTCGCCCGACGCCGGATCTCCCGGCAGGCGCTGGCCGAGCAGGCCAAGCTCAGCCTGTCGACGCTGGAGAAGGTGCTCGGCGGCCGCAGGCCGTTCACGTTGGCGACGACGGTCCGGCTGGAGCAGGCGTTGGGCGTCTCCTTGCGCAAAAGCGTCGTCGTGGTGACGCCGCCGGCAGCAAACGATGTCGCGCCCGACAGCCTCGGCTCCTATGCGCACCGCGCGGTGAGCTGGCTTGAGGACGTCTACATCACGCTGCGGCCGTCGTTCGGCCACAAGGATGCGATTTTCGCCTATCGCACCGAGATCGTCTGGGAGCCGCAAATTTCCTCGCTGGTCTTCCGCGAGGGCGATCGGACCGATGCCGCCTATGAGCATACCGGCGAGGTCGCCGTTCCCCATCAGTCCGGCTTCATCTACCTCGTCATCATCAAGCATGGCCAGCATCGCGTGATCACGGTGTCGCGGCCGACGGTCGCCGGCGAGATGTACGGCATCATCTCGACGCTCCGCGCAGGCCCTGGCTCGCAGCTGACGCCGATCGCGGCGCCGATCGCCTACGTGCCGCTGAAAAATGTCCAGAAGCCCTCCTTGGGACGGGTTGGGCCCGACGATGCCAACCATGCCTTGTATCGAAACCATCTGCGACGCACGGTAGAAGAGTCGTTCGCGCTGTTTTTGACGCTATAGTCCGCAAGAAATAGTCCTGCACCGCCTTGGCATGTGCCTATAAGGATAGACCATGCAGGACGGGCCCGGGCGACACCGCGGCGGATCTCCGCTGTTCTCCATCATCATCCCGCTCGAATATCACCGCGGGCAATGGGAGCAGTCCTGGCTGGGCTGGACATCACAGACCGCGGACAAATCCCTCTACGAAATCATCCTGGTCGTGCCGCCCGATTTTAGGGCGCGCGAGGAGTTGAAGGCGCTGGCCGGTGACGAGGCTCGTCTCGAGTTCACAGACTCCGAACACGATATCGGGCTGTGCGCGTTCGGCGCAACCAAAGCCCGCGGTAGCCATCTGTTCTTCACGGAGTCACATTGCTGGCCCGAGCCCGGCGTGATCGAGCTGTGCATCCGTGCCATCGAGGCTCATCCCGACTGGGCCGGCTTTTCCTGCCATTCGGTCCCGATCTGCCACAATCGATTGTCCCTGGCAGAGGCTGCGATGTACCAGGCCGACATCGAATTCGGGATGAAGCAGCATCCCTGGCGTAAAGTGCTCGACCAGTGCTTCGTGACGCGGCGTGACGTCTATTGGGAATGCGGAGGCCTGCGAGAGGAACTCGGCCATTTCGCCGAATGGGTGCTGGCTGCGACATATCACGCAAAAGGATATGCCATTGGTTATCTGGAAGAGGCGCGCTTCCATCACTATTACGTCGGCGAGATCGGCGAGCTGAAGACGTTCACGCTCGATTTCGTGCAGGGCGAGATCCGCTATCTCGGCGAGGAACGCCGCGATCCCGGCAGCGAGCTGCTCGAAGTTCCCCTCGAATGGAGCAAGCGGAGCGATCACGATCCTTCGCTCGCCCGCCATGCATTGAACGCGCTGGCGCGCTACAGCCTTTCGGGGCGGGGCTGGACGCGGCCCGGTGAGAAGTTACGTTTCTTCTGCCGATGGTTGGCGCCTGCGATTCTCGGCGATCTAGCCGCGCGCAGCTCCGCTCGGCTGGAGGCGGCCTGGGCGCGTGGCGTACTGACCGTTTTGACGGTCGCTGGATCGAGTGACGCAATCGCGCGATGGATGAGGCGATACATCGCCTCGCTGATCCGGCTCCAGAGACTTGATTGCATTCATCGCGCTGGATGTGACCACAGGTCCGTCGCCGGCCTCCCCGACGAGCATGTTCTTGCCCAAGCCGGTTTCCACGCGGTGGAGGCGTCGGCCGGGCACACCTTCCGCTGGAGCGAGCCGCAGGCGGCGGTTCGCATCAAAGGGCACCCCGGCCGCAACAGGGTCTACATCCGAAGTCCCGCGCTCCGTGCGCCGCTCGAGCGCATCGGGACCTATTTCTATCTCGACGGCAGACGCGTCGATCCGGCAGCGATCACGATCGGCCGTGACAGCTACACGCTGGATATCGATCTGCCACCATCGGGCATGGCGACGCTTGCATGGATATGCCCCGCGTTCAGGGGCCGCGACGATGCGCGATATCTGGGCCTATCGGTCACTTCCATCGCGTTGGAACAAGTATGCGGAGCGCCCCATGCGAGACATTCACAATCGGCCGTCGCGACCCCCTGAGGGTGTGTTGGCTCGCGCAAAACGATTGGCGGCGATGAACGCCGCCAATCGCATATTGCGGGGTGGCGCTAGCCTCCGGTTTCGGCGCTGATGATGTCGCCGAACAATTCCCACTGGCCGGCCTTGAAACGGATCATCTTGAGCTGCTCGATCGGCGCGAAGTCGTTGGCGCCGGTGTTGATCTTGATGCCGGGGATCAGCGTATCGGGCGTAAAGTCCTTCAGGCTGGCGGCCTGCTTCATCACGTTGTCCCGCGTCAGGTCGTCGCCACACTGCTTCAAGGTTTGAACCAGGGTCTGCGCGGCGGCATAGCCGTAGACGAGGTTGGTGTCGGAGACATTGGCGCCCGGCATGTATTTGTCGATGAAGGCGAGAAACTTCTTCATGCCTTCGTCGTCCTTCCATTGCGGATCGGACGCGTCCTTCAAATAGGTCGCCGATAGCACGCCCTCCGAAGCATCGAGCCCGGCGGGCTTCATCACCGCGCCGATCGAGATCGACACGTCGGTCATGACATGCATCGGCTTCCATTCGAGCTCGGCGATTTTCTTGATCGCTTGGGCTGCGAATTTCGGTGTCGAGATGTTGACGAAGACGTTGGCGCCGGTGCCCTTCAGCTTGACGATGTGGGAATCGATCGACGGCTCGGTGGTCTCGTAGCTCTCCTCCGCCACGATCAGCGAGGACGCCTTGTCGCCGAAGATCTCCTTGATGCCGGCGACGTAGTCCTTGCCGAAATCGTCATTGGCATAGAAGATCGCGACCTTGGCGTCGGGCTTGGCCTGCAAGATGTACTTGGCGAAGATCCGCGCCTCGACGCGGTAGCTCGGCTGGAAGCCCATGGTCCAGGGGAAACTTTTCGGGTCATTCCATTTGCTGGCGCCGGTGGCGAGGAAGAGCTGCGGCACCTTCTTGGAATTGTGATATTTCTGCACGGCGGTCTGGGTCGGCGTGCCCAGCGCGTTGAAGACCAGGAACACCTCGTCGCTCTCGATCAGCTTGCGCACCTGCTCCACGGTCTTGGGCGGCGAGTAGCCGTCGTCATAGGAAATCCAGTTGATCTTGCGGCCGTTGATGCCGCCCTGGTCGTTGATCATCTTGAAATAGGCTTCCTCGGTCTTGCCGATGATGCCGTAGGCTGAAGCGGGACCGGAATAGGCCTCGACATTGCCGATCCTGATCTCGGTGTCGCTGGCGCCGGTGTCGTATTTTTTCTGCGCGGAAGCGCCTTGAACCGAGAGCAATGTCAGGGCCGTTGCCGCGGCGAGCAGGGCGAATTTCTTGTTCTTCATGGAAATTCCTTGGGGTTTCTCGTGGGATGGGGCAGGCACTCAAAAAAGGAAAAGCGCCACTAGAGGGGCGCTTTGATCAGGCGTTGGCGGCTTTCTTGTCGACCTCGGAGGTCACCGAGAACTCCTTGCGCAAGGTCGGCTTGTGGATCTTGCCGGTCGCGTTTCGCGGGAGCGCGTCGATGAAGCGGATCTGGCGCGGGCATTTGAAGCGCGCCAGATTGGCGGCGCAATGTGCAAAGACATCGGCGTCCGTCAGCTTGTGGCCGTGCTTGACCGCGACGATCGCAAGGCCCACCTCGCCCCATTGCGGATCGGAAATGCCGATCACGGCAGCTTCGGCGATGGCATCGAGTTGGTGCAGGACGTTTTCGACCTCGGCCGGATAGACGTTCTCGCCGCCGGAGATGTACATGTCCTTCCAGCGATCGACGATGTAGTAGAAGCCGTCCTCGTCGACGCGCGTCGCATCGCCCGTGTGCAGCCAGCCGTTGGTAAAGGAGGTCTTGTTCGCCTCCGGCCTGTTCCAATAGCCCGGCGTGATGTTGGGGCCCTTGACCCAGAGCTCGCCAAGTTCGCCGACATCGGCATCGCTGCCGTCTGGGCGGACGATGCGCACCTCGGTGTGCAGCACCGGCTTGCCGGCGGAGCCGGCTTTCCGCGCCGCATCTTCGCGGTCGAGCACGAGCACGGCCGGCGAGGT
>NZ_JALBHA010000172.1:0-11396 GCF_023006445.1 Bradyrhizobium sp. SHOUNA76 | reverse complement strand
CGTCGACAAGGTGAAGCAGGTCGCCAAATCCGCCGCCGACGTCTTCAGCCGCGTGCCCTGCCTGCCGCCGAAGGGGGGCTCGAAGGCGATGGGCACGCTGCCGCATGTCGCAAGCAAGCTCGTCGCCGGCCAACCCGTCGTCATCGTCGCGTTCGGCTCGTCGTCGACCGCGGGCTTCGGCGCGAGCTCGCCGGAGTTCAATTATCCGAACCGTCTCGCCGCGCAGCTGCACCGGCACTATCCGACCGCCGACATCACCGTCGTCAATGCCGGCGTCGGCGGCGAGGACGCGCCCGAGATGATGAAGCGCCTGCAGACGCAGGTCATCGACGTGCATCCGGATCTCGTGATCTGGCAGGTCGGCACCAACGCCGTGCTGCGCAATCTCGATCCCGGCGACACCGCAAAACTGGTCGAGGACGGCATCAGCCGCATCCAGGCCGCCGGCGGCACCGATATCGTGCTGGTCGATCCGCAATATTCGCCGGCCGTCAACCAGCGCAAGGAGAGCGCCGGCAAGATGATCAAGCTGCTCGGCAACGTCGCTGAGCTCCGCCACGTCGGCATCTTTCCCCGCTTCGAGGTGATGCGTGACTGGCACGAGAACCAATCGATTCCGGTCGAGAGCTTCGTGATCGCCGACGGCCTGCACATGAACGATTGGGGCTATGCCTGCTTCGCCCAGCTGCTCGGCGACGACATCATCCGCTCCGTCGGCCAGATCAAGCTCGGAGTGAACGCGCCGGCGGACGTGCGGACCTATCGGCCGATGTAACTGGAAGCGAATGGGGAATTGCGAATAGCGAATGGGGATTTCCATTCGCCATTCGCTACTCGCCCCTCAGGCCTTCTCCAGCGCCGCCGTCAGATCCTCGATCAGATCATCCGCATGCTCGAGTCCCGCGGAGAAGCGGATGAAGCCTTCGCCGATGCCGAGGGCGGCGCGGTCTTCGGGCTTCAGGCGCTGATGCGTCGTGGTCGCCGGATGCGTGACGAGGCTCTTGGCGTCGCCGAGATTGTTCGAGATCCTCGCAAGCTTGAGCTCGTTGAGCACGCGGAACGCAGCCTGCTTGCCGCCCTTGACCTCGAAGCCGACCAGGGTCGAGCCGCCGCGCATCTGCTTCTTCACCAGCGCCGCCTGCGGATGATCGGCGCGGCCGGGATAAACCAGCCGTGCGATCTTCGGATGGCTCGCCAGCACCTCGGCGATCCGTGCCGCGGTATCCGTCTGCGCGCGCACGCGCACGCCGAGCGTCTCCAGGCCCTTGAGCAGGACCCAGGCGTTGAACGGCGAGATCGACGGGCCGGTCTGGCGCATGAAATTGTGGATGTGCTCGGCGATGAAGGCTTCCGAGGACAGGATGACGCCGCCGAGGCAGCGGCCCTGGCCGTCGATATGCTTGGTCGCGGAATAGACCACGACGTCGGCGCCGAGTGCGAGCGGGCTCTGCCAGATGGGGGTTGCGAACACGTTGTCGACGATGAGCCGCGCGCCGCCCTTGTGCGCGATCTCTGCGATGCCGGGAATGTCGAGCACATCGAGCGTCGGGTTAGTCGGGCTCTCCAGGAAGAACGTCTTGGTGTTCGGCCGCACCGCGCGCTGCCACTGGTCGAGGTCGAGCCCGTCGACCAGCGTGGTCTCGATGCCGTAGCGCGGCAAGAGGTCCTGCACGACGTAGAGGCACGAGCCGAACAGCGCCCGCGAGGCCACGACGTGATCGCCGGCCTTGAGCGGCGCCAGGATCGCGGTCGTCACCGCGGCCATGCCTGTTGCCGCCGAGCGGGCCGCCTCGGCGCCCTCGAGCTCGATCATGCGGCGCTCGAACATCGCGATGGTCGGGTTGGAGTAGCGCGAATAGATGAAGCCCGGATCCTCGCCCTTGAACCGCGCCTCGCACTCCTCGGCGCTGTTGTAGACGTAGCCCTGGGTCAGGAACAGCGACTCCGACGTCTCGCCATATTGCGAGCGCAGGGTGCCGGAATGGACCAGGCGGGTTTCGGGACGGTAGTTGGTGGTCGACTTCGACATAGGTACCTCCGACATGACCGCCTCGTCGAAAACGGTCACAAAAAAACCGGCCTGGATATCTCCACGGGCCGGGATCACAGAGGTCCCCGGCCTGTTTAGCGACTTATTTAACGTGGCTGCAAGCCGGCCGGCTCAAATCACCACGGGATAAGTGATGCTCATATTCCGCAATGCCCTTTCCGTCAAGGCGTCCATCGGATAGCCGTAAAAGGCTTGTATTTTCCGCATGTCCGGATGCATTTGACCCCTGATGAGGATCCCCGGTTGACGTTTACGGTCGCGCCAGACGCCAATGGTATCCTGCCCGACCGCATGATCGCGGCGATGGCGGACGCGGGGCTTATCCTGCCCGCCTACGACTTCGTCGAGAGCCAGATCCAGCCGGCGAGCCTCGACTTGCGTCTCGGCGACATCGCTTACCGCGTCCGCGCCAGCTTCCTGCCCGGTCCCGGAGCCACGGTGGCCGAGCGCATCGACGAATTGAAGCTGCACGAGTTCAGCCTCGCCGACGGCGCGGTGCTGGAGACGAACTGCGTCTATATCGTGCCGCTGCTGGAGAGCCTCGCGCTGCCGCCGGAGATCGTCGCGGCCGCGAACCCGAAGAGCTCCACCGGCCGGCTCGACGTCTTCACCCGCGTGATCGCCGACGGCACCCGCCGCTTCGACATGATCGGCGCCGGTTATCACGGCCCGCTCTATGCCGAGATCAGCCCGAAGACGTTTCCGGTGCTGGTCAGCGAGGGCTCGCGCCTGAGCCAGGTGCGCTTCCGCACCGGTGACGCCATCCTCAACGCCGACGAGCTCGATGGCTTGCATGCCGCCGAGCGCCTCGTCGACATCGACGATGCCGATCTGTCCGGCGGCGTCGCCGTCTCCGTCGACCTGTCCGGTGAGAGAGCGAACGGCTTCGTCGGCTATCGCGCCAAGCGCCACACCGGCGTCGTCGACGTCGATCGTCGCTCCGGGTACTCGGTCGAGGACTTCTGGGAGCCCATCTCGGCGCGTCCCGACGGCAGCCTGATCCTCGATCCCGGCGAGTTCTATATCCTTGCCTCGAAGGAAGCCGTGCAGGTGCCGCCCGATTACGCCGCGGAGATGGTGCCGTTCGATCCCTTGGTCGGCGAATTCCGCGTGCACTATGCCGGATTCTTCGATCCCGGCTTCGGCTATGCCGGCGCCGGCGGATTGGGATCGCGTGCTGTGCTCGAAGTGCGCTCGCGCGAAGTGCCGTTCATTCTCGAGCACGGCCAGATCGTCGGCCGGCTCGTCTACGAGAAGATGCTGGCGCGCCCCGACGCGATGTACGGCCAGCGCATCGGTTCCAATTACCAGGCTCAAGGCCTCAAACTATCGAAGCATTTCCGGGTGTAGCGGCACATTCTACTGTCATGCCCCGGCTCGACCGGGGCATCCAGTACGCCGCGGCTTATCGGATCAATCACCACGGCCTCTGGAATACTGGATCGCCCGATCAAGTCGGGCGATGACATCGGTGTGTCAGGGTGCGAAGTGAAATCCGGGCTACGAGGTGACCAGATGAGCAATCAATCCGAGCTCGACGCAAAGATCGCCGAAGACGTCGCGGACGCGCTGATCTATTCGGATCGCTCCGGCACGATCATGCGCTGGAACCGTGCGGCGACGGCGCTGTTCGGCTTCTCCGCTGCGGAAGCGCTCGGCCAGAACCTGGACCTGATCATTCCCGAACATCTGCGCGCTGCGCACTGGAAGGGCTTCGAGGCCGCGCTCGCCAGCGGCACGATGAAGCTTGCGGGCAAGCCGACGCTGACCCGCGCGCAGCACAAGAGCGGACGCAAGCTCTACATCGAGATGACCTTCGCGCTGGTGCGCGATTCCGGCGGCAACGTTCTGGGATCTGTGGCGATGGCGCGCGACGTCACCGAACGGGTCGAGCGAGAGCGCGGCGCCAAGACGGCACCGCCGCAAACTTCGTGATGCGGAATTGGCGGGCGGTCGCGCAGGGCGCCCTGCTTGGACGTCATGTTGCTTGCCAGAAGGTGCGGTGACACACTCGATCAAAACAACGATCGGGAGCGAACATGACCGCGGCATCGGACCTCGCGCAGGAAGCTCAATGGAAGCGCTGGCGCGCGGTCGCGGACCTCTACCATGCCTACTTCACCGGCCTCATCCTCACCGTCGTCACGCGGCGCGGACCTGCGGATGCCGCCGAGTTCGTCTTCCGCGTATTTCGCCGCCAGCAGCAGGAGCGCTTCCTGCCGGGCTTGCAAAAGCTCGGCCTCAGTCGCCTGCCGCCGGCGGTGGCGGCCGCGCAATATCACTACCTCTCCAACTGGATCGGCGGCGTGCATGTCGAATACATGTATGAGAGCGACACCAAGGCCTGGATCCGCTATCCGCCGCCGCGCTGGATCTGGAAGGGCACGGCGATCTGCGGCGTCCCGGGCGAGGTTTCCCGCGCGATGCTGCGCGGCTGGCACGCGAATAATGGCGTCGCCCTCGGCGATCTCCGTCTTGGCTTCGTCTGCACCAAGCAGAGCGTCGATGGCCAGGACGGGCTCGAAGGCTACTATCATCAATACGACCATCCGCTAGAACTCGATCAGCGCCTGGTGTTCGCGCGGCATCTGGAAGCGCCATTGTTTGACGCCAAGACCGCGCCGGCGCTGCCGGTCGCCAGTTGGCCGAAGCCGCGTCTGGAGAAAGCCTATCGCAACTACGCGATGGAATATGTGCGCACCGCCGCGCCCGTGATGGTGCAGCTGTTCGGCCCGGAAGACGCCGGCTATCTGCTGCACCTCACCGGCAAGCTGATCGGCATGCAATACTTTGACGAAGTCGCAGCCGCGCTGGCGATGAGCCGCGGCGGGGCAGGCGAGTTCGCATCGTTCCTGGGCGCGCTGTTCGCCGCGCAGGACGACGCGACGGAGACCGCGCAATCCGAAGGCAGCTTCGAAATCCGCCAGCAGAGCTGGAAACTGATGGATGACGTCACGGACTATCACCCCGCCTGCGCCAGGGTGCTGGAGGGATTGTTCGAAGGCCTGGCTGCGGGATGCGGGCGGCATATCGGCGTGCATCTGCGCCCATCCGCAGGCGGCCGCCCGCCGCTGGTGTGGACGATCGAATAGCTCCACCCATCGAAATGCGCTGCCGCAGGGCACGCCTGCATCTGGCGCAGGAGCAATCGCTCCGCGCCGTGCTAACAAGCTCTCAACGCGCCCTGCGCGCGAAGAAATTTATTGTCACACCTACGCATTGCCGCGCCGCAAAGAGCGCTCATGCCCCGGAGAGGATATGTCCGACATCGCCGAAATCCCGGTCGATGAGCAAGAGCGTCCGCTGCCGCCGCCTCCGCAGCCGATGCGAAGCGCGCTGACCGACGGGCCGATCCTGCGCACGCTGCTCGGCCTCGCCTGGCCCAACGTGATCGCACTGTCGGCCGGCACCTGCACGGTGATCGCGGAGACCTCCTATATCGGCCGGCTCGGCGTCGAGGCGCTGGCGGCGATGGCGCTGGTGTTTCCGACCGTGATCCTGACCATGACGATGTCGGGCGGCGCCATGGGCGGTGCGGTGGCTTCCGCCATTGCTCGCGCGCTCGGTGCAGGCGATCGCGAACGGGCCGGCACGCTTGCCGCGCACGCAATGCTGATCGGAATCGGCTTCGGCGTCGTCTTCATGCTGGGCATGTTGATCTTCGGGCCCCGGGTGCTCGAAATGCTCGGCGGCCGCGGCGATGTGCTGACCCATGCGGTTGCGTATACGCAGGTGTTTTTCGGCGGCGCCGTGCTGCCCTGGCTGCTCAACACCATGGCCGGCGTGCTGCGCGGCACCGGCAACATGAAGCTGCCGTCGTTCCTGATCCTCAACTCCGCGGCGTGGCAGATCGTGCTCGGCGGCACGCTCGGTCTCGGCCTCGGACCGGTGCCGCAGTTCGGCATGCGCGGCGTCGCGGCCGGCGCGCTGATCGCCTATTCCATGAACATCTGCATCATGGGCTGGTACCTGTTCTCCGGCCGCGCGCGTGTCACGCCGAAGCTGCGCGGCCTGCGCATCCAATGGGTAATGTTGTTCGACATCCTCAAGGTCGGCGCCATCGCCTGCTTCTCGCCGCTGCAATCGGTGCTCACGATCTCGATCTTCACCCACATGCTGGCGACGTTCGGCACCGCGATCCTCGCCGGCTACGGCATCGGCGCGCGCCTCGAATTTCTGCTGACCTCGATCGCGTTCTCGTTTGGCATCGCCTGCGTGCCGATGGTCGGGATGGCGATCGGCGCGGGCAACATCGCGCGGGCCCGGCGCGTCGCCTGGATCGCCAGTGCAGCTGCCTTCGTCGCCGTCGGCGCGCCGGCCTGCGTCGTTGCGATGTTCCCCGATCTCTGGATCAACATCTTCACCGACAGCGCGGCCGTGCGCGCGGCAAGCCATCAATATCTCTCGACGGTCGGACCGTTCTACGCGTTTTTCGGCATTGCCACGACGATGTATTTCTCGTCGCAGGGCGCCGCCAAGGTGATCGGGCCGGTGCTGGCGCAGACGGCGCGGCTGATCTACATCTCCGCCGTCGGCTGGTGGCTGTCGACCCATGAAGCCACCGCGCAGAGTTTTTTCTGGCTGGCTGCGAGCTCGATGGTCGTGCTCGGCCTGCTCTCATCCTCCAGCGTCTTGCTGACGCGCTGGGGACCGCGCGCGAGCAAGGCTGCGATCAGACCAGCTCTGTCCGGCGCCGCCGATTAGCGATGCCTGTGGCGGCGATGGCCGCCGCCGCCGACATTGGCGAGCCGCATCAGCTGCGGGATCATCGCCATCATGTCGCCGCCACCGGCACCACCGAGCATGCCCATGATGTCGCCGCCGCCCATGCCGCCGAGCCCGGTCGGCATATAAGCGCCTCCGCCCATCGGCGTGTAGCCGCCGTAATTCGGCGCGCCGAAGCCGCCGCCGAGAGTGCCGCCGCCGAGCCCATTGAGACCGCCGCCGCCCATCATGCCTCCGAGCCCACCGCCGCCATTCTCCATCATGCGGCTCATCATCGGGCCCATGGTCTGCATCATCATGGCGAAGCGGCGCTTGCCCATCTTCGCCTTCATCATCTCAAGCATCGGCGCCATCTGGGTCATCATGTCCTCGCCGCCGGTGCCGCCTCCACCGCCGAACCCTGCAAGCTGCGCCTTCGCCGGCGTGCTCGCGACGGAAAACAGCAGCAGCACAGCCGCCGCCTGGCAGATCACCTTGTCCGCACCTCTCATGGCATGCTCCTCGCGTGCGCAGCGCCGCCGGGAGAGCGGAGCCAACCGGACGCACGCGGGCATGATTGCTGACGGCGAGGGCGGAGCTCTGTGAGAAAATTCACAGAGGCGGATCAGCCTGCGGGCGGAAACGCCCGGTGTATCGCCACCACGGCCTCCTTGGTCTGCCCCTGAACGTAGGGCGCAAGCTCGTTCGGCAGCATGTCGATGGTCCAGACCAGGCGGCATCGCGTCTCACCGTCGGCAATCACCTGCACCGAGGCGCTGTAGTGCTTCAGTCGCTCGTTGTTGATGGCGTAGACGAGGCGCTGCCGCGCATCGTCGCAATCGACCAGCACCTCGCGGGCCACCGACCCGTTGGCGAAGGTGACGATGCGCGCATCGCCCTCGAGCGTGCAGGCCGTGACGAATCCGGGCGCCAGCCGCTGATGCAGCGCGCCGAAGTCGCGCACCGCGTCCCAGACGTCGCGCGCCGGGGCGTTGATGAGGATGTCGTTGTGGATGGAGGCCATGGGAGTTTCCTCAAATGCAGTCTTGTAGGGTGGGCAAAGGCGCGTAGCGCCGTGCCCACCATTTGGATCGATGCGGGCGGTCGGTGGGCACGCTTCGCTTTGCCCACCCTACAAGGTCTCGTGAACGGCTGACGGCTCAGCTACAAACCGCCTCGACATTGTTGCCGTCGGGGTCGATCAAAAACGCCGCGTAATAGGTCGGGCTGTAATCCTTGCGCGGACCCGCACCGCCATTGTCGCGGCCGCCGCTGTTCAGGCCTTCGCTGTGAAATGCCTTCACTGCGTCATGGTCCTTGGCACGAAACGCAATGTGCGCGCCGTCGGCGTTACGGCCCTTGTTCAGGTGTAGCCACAGCGCCGGCTCGCCCTTGGGGCCGAAGCCGGCATAACCGTCGCCGCTGGAGCACAGGACGTAGCCGAGCGGCGCCAGCACCGCGGTGTAGAAGCGCGTCGCGGCGTCGAGATCGGCAACGCGAAGTCCGATGTGGTCGTACATGTTCGTCTCCATTTGCAAAGCGCGCCGTGAATGGCGCGCGCCGGAGACGAAGCTAGTCGGGGAAGGGCGGGCGGCTCTTGGAGAATCTTGCGCTCGGAACCCGGCTAGTTCGCCGGCGCCTCCGATTGCCACCGGATCACCCGCTTCAGGTGAGAGACCTGAACCCACATGTTCGTTCCAATCACACTGACCGTTGCGACGATCAGCGCCGTGAGCTTTTGCGGGTCATGAAGGGCGAGAACGAGCAGGAACGCGGACAGGGCCGCCGTCACGCCGAAGCTGAACCAGAGCCCGATCAGGCGCGGTGCGAACCAGGCCGGCTGACCGTCAGTGCCCCATTGCATCGGAATCCTGCGCGAGGTGATCTGGCGGCCATAATAGACGGCGCAGCCGGCGATGAAGGCAAGACCGACGGCAAGCGCGATCAGTGTGGCGCCAATCACCTCACTCGGGGCACTGTTCATCTGCCGGCTCGCCGCCTCGAACGGACGTTGATTCGCCCTTTGGTTGTACTATCGCGCAACGTACCGCGAGCGCCAGTGCGTCGCGCCTGTCTGGTCAACAGACGGTTACCTGCGATGCGGGCCGACCTGTCTCAGTTGAGGACGAGACGTTCGGCGAAGATCCCGCGCTCCCCCTTCGAGGCCTGGCGAAATTTGGTCGGCGACACGCCGGCGGCGCGGTGGAAGGTGCGAACGAAGTTGGAGAGATCGCCGAAGCCGACGTCATAGGCGACATCGGTGACCGCGATGTCGTCGTCAGCGAGCAGCCGTGCCGCGTGCCGCAGCCGCGAGCGCACGAGATATTGATGCGGGGTGACGCCGAGCACGCTCGAGAACAGTCGCAGGAAGTGAAACGGGCTGAGCCTCGCCTGCTTTGCCGCCTGTTCGAGATCGACCTCGGCATGCGAGTTGTCGTCGATCCACAGCGCGGCCTCGACTGCGCGGCGGCGGTCGCGCGCATTGGGCGTGGCCGGCTTGCGCGCCGTGCCCGAGACCCCATCGACGAAGCGGCCGGCCAGGATCGGGCCGACCTCGTCGAGGCCGATGTCGCTGTTGCCATCTGCCGCCGTCTGGGCGAGCTCGCCCAGCACCATCAATTCGGGCAGCGGCGGCGTGGCGCCGACCCGCCAGATCTCGCGCCGCCCACCGAGTGCATCGACCATGTCCTCGCTGAGGAAGAACCCCAGGCAGACATCGCCGCTGACATGCTCATGCGTGCAGGTGTATTCCTCGCCGGGCGCGCCGACCAGCATCGAGCCCGCCACCAGCTCGAAGAATCCGGCGCGGCAACGGCAGCCAAAGCTGCCCGAGCGGACATAGGCGATGGAATGCCCGGTGCGGCATTCGGCAAACGGCGTATCGTCTGGTCCCGCATCGCAGCGAAACTCGAAGGCCGTGATCGATTGTGACGTCAGCAGCGCGGTCGCGTCCATCCCGCCTATCTAGGCATGATCCGGACAAGTGTGTAGCGGTTGTCCGACAAGATCATGCCCAAAAAACAAAGCCCAAAAAACAAAGCTAAGGTGCGATCAGATCGCGCCTTAGCCAGGCGCGCGCGGCGGAGCAACGGGCAGCAGCACCTCGAACAGCGTCTTGCTGGCGACGGGATGGGCGCCCTCCAGCGCCAGCAGCCGCCGCTTGGAGATCACCCCGCCGTAAGGCGACAGCCGGTCGGTGTAATTGCCGGCCTCCAGCACCCGGTGGCAGGGCACGACCAGCATGTAGGGATTTTTTGCGATCGCCTGCGCCACCGAATGCGCCGCGCCCGAGGCGCCCAGCGCCCTGGCGACCTCATGATAGGTACGCGTTTCCCCGCGCGGAATCGAGCAGGTGAACTCATAGACGCGCCGATTGAAGCCGGGCACGCCGCCGGCATCCAGGCTGACGTCGGAAAAATCGGGATCGCGGCCTTGCAGCAGGCCCACGATGCCCTCGATCGCAAGCTCGGCATTTTCGGACGGCCGCTGCTCGCGCGCCTCGGGATGGATTTGAAAAATCCGGCGGCGGGTGTCGATCTCCCGCGCCTCCGGCAATTGCACGGCGACCACGCCGGTGCTGCTCCAGATGATGCCGCAGCGCCCGATTGCCGTGTCGAATATCGAATAGCCACGCCCCACCATGCACACGCCCCACTCAGTGCACGTCTCTCCCCAGACACGAGATCATAACACCGCCACAATCCGGCGCACTCAAAATCTTACTGAAAAGTTAAGGAGCGTCGGGCCGAATGCGCCAAACCGCTTGGCGGGAAGCGCCGTCTCGGCTAATCAGAACGGGCGTGACCAGCGCATCCGCGGGCGTAGTTCAATGGTAGAACGGCAGCTTCCCAAGCTGCATACGAGGGTTCGATTCCCTTCGCCCGCTCCAGGTTTTCGGCCCGGCCGGTCTGCGGAATGTCGTAGGCTGAGGTTATGGTCAGGACGCTCGAACAAGCCATCGCGCAAATCTCCCAGCTGCCGGCCGCCGATCAGGAAGAGATCGGCCGGAAATTGCTTTCGCATGTCGAAAAGCTCAACGCTCTTCGATCTGAAATTGATCGGGGCATCCGTTCGCTCGATGCCGGCAAGGGTGAGGCCCTGAATATGGAAGAGTTCCTGCGCGAAAAGATTTCGCGACGTGGTGGAGCATAGGCGTCCAGTCATTTGGTCGCCGGAAGCGCTTCGCTCCGGCCTCGGTCATCGAGGCCATTTTTTCCGACGATAGGGACGATAGGAATGGGTAGCAGAGCGGAGGGCGCCGAAGGCCTCGCTTGTCCACTGAGCCCACGGCGAGCGTCTGCTCCGCAAAGATTCTAATATGTTAGCCTGTCACTCCCGGCATGCCCGCCTCGTCCGCCCTAAGCTTATGTCGCTCGGTGGATGCGGACCCTGCGCCGGGCGATATCTGGAAGAGGGCCATGGACCAGCAGAAACTCGACCGTGCGATCGGTCGTCGCTTGAAGACGTTGAGGACGCAGGCGGGCATGACGTTGAACGAACTTGCAGGCCGCTCCGGCGTCAGCCGGGCCATGATCGGGCGGGTGGAGCGGGCGCAGAGCAGTGCGACGGCGGCTCTGCTCAACAAGCTCTGTGCGGCGCTCGACGTCACGCTCAGCGACGTCGTCGCGCTCGCGGAGAAGCC
>NZ_JALBHA010000171.1:0-11604 GCF_023006445.1 Bradyrhizobium sp. SHOUNA76 | reverse complement strand
TGCGAAAGCCCATGGCCCGGCGCGCGTGCTGGTCAATTGCGCCGGCATCGGCGTTGCCAAGCGCGTGGTCGGCCGCGACGGCCCGATGGCGCTCGCCGATTTCGACAAGGTGATCAAGGTCAACCTGATCGGCACCTTCAACATGCTGCGCCTTGCCGCGACCGAGATGTCCAAGCTGGAGCCGCAGGCGACCGGCGAGCGCGGCGTCATCATCAACACCGCTTCCGTTGCCGCCTATGACGGCCAGATCGGCCAGTCCGCCTATTCGGCTTCGAAGGGCGGCATCGTCGGCATGACGCTGCCGATCGCGCGCGAGCTGGCGCAGTTCGGTGTCCGCGTGCTGACCATCGCGCCCGGCCTTTTCCTGACGCCGCTGCTCGCAAACCTGCCGCAGGAAGCCCAGGACTCGCTCGCCGCCGCGATCCCGTTCCCGCGCCGGCTCGGTCAGGCCGACGAGTTCGCCGCGCTTGCGCTGCACATGGTCGAGAATACGTACCTGAACGGCGAGGTGGTGCGCCTCGACGGCTCGCTGCGCATGGCGCCGAAGTAAGGCACCGCGCATGTTCGTGAACCGGCGCGACGTCCAGATCCAGTGGGGTGATTGCGACCCCGCCAACATCGTCTACTACCCGCGCTATTTCGCGATGTTCGACGATTCGACCTCGACCCTGTTCGAGGTCGCCGGCTTCTCCAAGCAGGACCTGGTCCGCAAATACGGCCTGGTGGGAATCCCCATGGTCGACACGCGGGCCAAGTTCTACATCCCCTCGACCTATGGCGACTGGATCACCATCGAAACCAAGATCGAGAGCATCAAGCGCTCGAGCTTCGAGGTGAAGCACAACGTCTACAAGGGCGAGGCGCTGGCGATCGAGGGTTTCGAGACCCGCGTTCTGGTCGGCCGTGATCCTGACAACCCCGACAAGCTGAAATCGGCACCATTCCCTGCGGAAATGGTCGCCAAATTCATGGAGAGCTAGGTCTGGAGCTAAATCGCCGCATCACCAAAAGAGGGGGCTGAATTACCCCCCGATTTCTGCTTTCAAAGAAACACGTAAAGGGAGGAATAGATGAAACGCTTTTACCTGACCGCCGCCATCACCGCGGCGACGCTCGCCCTGCCGGCGCTGCCCGCGCTGGCGCAGACCAGCGAAGTCACCATCGGCATCACCACCACCACGACCGGCCCCGGCGCCGCGCTGGGCATTCCCGAGCGCAACGCGCTGGAATTCGTGCCGAAGGAGATCGGCGGCGTGCCGCTCAAGGTGATCGTGCTCGACGACGGCGGCGATCCCACCACGGCGACCACCAATGCCCGCCGCTTCGTGACTGAATCCAAGGCCGACATCATCATGGGCTCGGCGCTGACGCCGCCGACGATCGCGGTCTCCAACGTCGCCAACGAAGCCGGCATTCCGCATTTCGGCCTGGCGCCGTTCCCGATCACGCCCGAGCGCATGAAGTGGTCGGTGGCGATGCCGCAGCCGATTCCGATCGTCGGCAAGGTGCTGTACGATCACATGAAAGCCAAGGGCGTGAAGACGCTCGGCTATATCGGTTACTCCGACTCCTATGGCGACCTCTGGTTCAATGACCTCAAGGCCCAGGCCGTGCCGATGGGCATGACCATCGTCGACGAGGAGCGCTTCGCCCGCCCCGACACCTCGGTGACTGGCCAGGTGCTCAAGCTCGTCGCCGCCAATCCCGACGCCATCCTGATCGGCGCCTCCGGCACCGCGGCCGCGCTGCCGCAGACCGAGCTGCGCGAACGCGGCTATCAGGGCCTGATCTACCAGACCCATGGCGCCGCCAGCATGGACTTCATCCGCATCGCCGGCAAAGCGGCGGAAGGCGTGCTGATGGCCGCGGGCCCGGTGATGGACCCCGAGGACCAGCCGGATGAAGCCGCGACCAAGAAGCCGGGCCTCGCGCTCAACACGGCCTATGAGGCCAAGTACGGCCCGAACAGCCGCAGCCAGTTCGCCGGTCACTCCTACGATGCGTTCGAGATTCTGAAGCGCATCATCCCGGCGGCGCTGAAGACCGCAAAGCCCGGCACGCCGGAATTCCGCGAAGCGATCCGCCAGGCGCTGCTGACGGAGCGGGAGCTGGCGGCAAGCCAGGGCGTCTACAATTTCACCGAAAAGGACCGCTATGGCCTCGACGAGCGCTCGCGCATCCTGCTCACGGTGAAGAACGGCAAGTACACGCTGGTGAAGTAACAGCAAGCGAAAGTCTCGAGACGACGAGAGCCGGCCCCATGGGCCGGCTCTTTTGTTTGGCAATGAGGCGCGAGCTGGGGCCGCAGTCTTGCTGCGCCCCCTCTCCCGCTTGCGGGAGAGGGTTGGGGAGAGGGTGTCACCGCGTAAAGATTGTCTGAATGTTCGCCGAGAAAGTCCCTCAGCCGAGAGAGCCCTCACCCGGCGCTTCGCGCCGACCTCTCCCGCAAGCGGGAGAGATTGCACCGCGCTCTCGGCGAGACTGAGCCTAAGCCGCCTGCCGCAGCGGGGTCCAGGCGAACTCGGGATAGTAATCGTCCATCATGCGGTCGACGTAAGCCGTGAGGTTCGGAAAGCCCTCGGCACGCTCGCGCAGGATCGATTCGAAGAACGGCGAGAGGACACCGGCGAGCATACCGAAGGCCGTGGCATCGACGCCGCAGGGCTTGTTGCCCATCAGGTACGCCTTGTCGCCGAGCTGCACCGACAGTGCGAACAGCGAGCGCACGGCGAGGTCGACGTCGTCGTCGGGCGCGTGGCGGCCGAGGCCCGAGAGCAGATAGTTCTCGGCGACGCGGAATTGCGCATCCTCGCGCAGCTTCTCGCGGTTGTGCTCCGGTGCGCCGTCGAAGAAGTGCGCGGGACCCTTGGCGAAATTGACCGGGTCGACCCAGCGCGCCCCGACCAGTCCCCAGTAGACATGGTGCTCGATCATCCGTTCGAACGCCCAGGCCTGCGCACGCTCGGCCAGCGACAGGCCGGCGTCGAAATCGAAGCCGTAGCGCCGCTCGATATGGGCGCGGATGAAGGTGGAATCGGCCACCGCCTCACCGCCGTCGTCGATGAACGGCAGCTGCCCCTTGGGCGAGGCCGGCGGCATCGCCCGCTCCTTCCGGTAGGGCAATCCCGCCATCTTGAGCTGCACCTCCGTCTTGGTGACGAAGGGACTGATTTCCGGCAGGCCAAAGCCCGTGCCAAAGCCATAAAGCGTGATCATGCGAGCTCTCCTGAACCTCTCGAAAGTTGACGGAACCTAGCGACCGGCTGCTGCCACCATGGTGGCAGCAGCCGTGATATCTTCTGCGAAGCGGGCGCCCCGCCAGGCACGGCCCATCACATGGCGGACCAGCGCGTCCGCGGCCTGGACCAGCGAGCGTGTCACCACGCTTGCGAACGCCAATCGGAGGTCAACGGCCATGAGATCGAGCGAAACGAGGCGGCTGAGCGCCAATGCTTGCCAAATCTGGGCCTGCCAAAGCTGGGCGCGCCACAACGGAACGGCCGCGCCGAAATGGGTTGGAATGATCATGGATAAATCCTCTTCAGTCGATGTGTTGTCCCGGTATAGAACCCCCCTGCTGCCAACATCCTGTCAGCAGCCGCGCGCCGCCTTCTGAAAAGACCACAACAAGAGACCCCTCATGAGACGCGCCGATCGGCTGTTTCAAATCATCCAGGTGCTGAGGCGCACGCGTAAGCCGCTGACGGCGGACGCCATCGCGGCCGAGCTCGAAACCTCCAAGCGCACGATCTATCGCGACATCGCCACGCTGATCGGACAGCGCGTGCCGATCCGCGGTGAAGCCGGCATGGGCTACATCCTGGAAAAGGGTTTCGACCTGCCGCCCTTGATGCTGACACCCGACGAGATCGAGGCGGCAGTGCTGGGCGCACAATGGGTCGCCGGCCATGCCGATTCGGCACTGGCACGCGCCGCCGAAGATCTGATGGCCAAGATCGCCGACACCGTGCCTGAGCGCCTGCGTCCCTTTGTGCTGGAGCCGGCGAGCCGTGCGCGGCCAAGCTGGAACAGGGAGCCGGACCGTCTGGACATGGTCCGCACCCGCACCCAGATTCACGAAGGCAAGAAGATCATGCTGCGCTATCGCGACGAGCATGGCCGCGCCAGCGAGCGCATGATCTGGCCGATCTCGGTCGGCTATCTCGAAGCCGTGCGGCTGCTCGCAGCCTGGTGTGAGCTGCGCAGCGACTTCCGCAGCTTCCGCACCGACCGCGTCGTGGAGGCGAACTATCTCGACGAGAAATATCCGGAGCGACGCGACGTGCTGCGCGCAAGATGGCGGCAGAGCCTGGTCTGGGGCCCTCCCAAGGATACTTGAAGAACACGTGACGATGATGGAAGAGAACTCCCCCACCGATCCGTCGAGCTGTTGCCAGAGTTGCGGCGCTTGCTGCGGCTATTCGGCCAACTGGCCGCGCTTCTCGATCGAAAGCGACGAGGAGCTTGCCGCGATTCCGGAGACGCTGGTCAACGAACGCCAGTCCGGCATGCGTTGCGAGGGCGATCGCTGCTCGGCCTTGCAGGGGGACATTGGGAAAGCGACCGCGTGTGGCATCTATGCGATGCGGCCGGAGGTGTGCCGCACCTGCATGCCGGGCGATGCCGAATGCGCGATGGCGCGGCGGAAGTTCGGGCTGCCGGTGATAGAGGCCGCTTAGGCCGGAACGGCTTCGCTGATCTCGTCGTCGAATTCGTCCTCGAGCGGTGCGAGCACCGAGAGGGGCTTGGTCGACAGCGTGATCGGCTTGCGGCCGCCCGACAACGACGGCGAGGATTTCGCCGTGCCTTCGCGCGCCAACGCATAGAGCGTCGAACCGACGCGGCCGCCGTTCTCGATCAGGTCGCGTTCGTTGCAGCTCGCTGCGATCGCGACCGCCAGCGAGTGCAAATGGCTGCGGCGGTAGCAGAACAGCGCCAACCTGGCGCGCGCGTCAGGGGAAACACTCTCAACCAGCCTCGGCAGGCCACTTTCGCTGGCGCGATACATCTCGCCAAGGAGTTCGTCGCGGACCGGGCAGAAATCGCTTTCAAAGGTATCGCGGCTTGAAAACATTGCAGTTCTCCCTCAGGCACGGAAGATGCAGTGCAATTCTCTAATGAAAGGTTAACCACGCTGCCCGGTAGTCACCCGGGGTGGTTGCGCCCTGGCCGCGAATCAGCGGGGCTCCCGACCGAGTCCCTTGAAGGGCTGCGTAGCCCGGATGGAGCGCAGCGCAATCCGGGAAGGACGCAGTACGTGGCACGGGCCCCGGATTACGCCGCGCTCCATCCGGGCTACGAACTAGCCGCCGCCTAACGTGCGAGGCCGCCAGCCCTCAGTTCGCCGCCATGAAGATGGAGAGGCCAAAGCCGGTGAGATGGTGGAGGGCCTGGTCGACGCCGATCAAGGTCCAGAACCAGGGATGCGCAAGATCGACCCCGAAATTCGCCGAGACGAACCCCTTGGCGCGGTCGATCGTGATGTGGATCACGAAGTCGATCAGGGCCACAAACCAGAATTTCGGCGCCACGATCAGGATCAGCGGCAACGCAACCGCAAGGTGAACGAGGCAGTGCACCAGAAGCGGCAGGGCCCAACCGTGCTTCTGGTCCTTGCCGTGCGCCATCCAGGCGGTCTGGAGGACGAAATCGGCGATGATGTGCTTGAAAGTGAGCAGCAACATCCAGCCAATGAGCGCTTCGACCGGAATCGCCGATGACATGGGTGGAAACGACAAGCTAACGCCCTCATTGACGTGACAAGAAAAATTGGAGCGTTCAGCGCAACTTCTTCTTGGACCGGTTCTTGGACCGGTCAAATCGCCGGGACGTGCGATTTATGACATCTCCCGCGGCCGAATGCAGCCGGGGGGAACCGGAAAATCGCCAAGTGTGGCTAACTGGTGATAGGATGACCAATCGCCGCGGCGGCGTGGAGTAGGGTTACCGACGGCTCGAAATTTGCTTTCCGCTGCCTTCGCGCTATCATCGACGGCAGAGAATATCGTTCTTTTTTCAGGCGTTTACGAATTGCTGGGCGCCCGCCGCGATCACATCCGCGAGCCGCCCGCCACCGATAGAATAAGGCCAGAGTGCTGCCATGAGTACTGAAGGCCCCAATTCATCACCGACGGAGCCGCCGGCCCGGCGCCCCAAGGTGATCAAGACCAATCAGCAGCAGGTCTTCCTCTATGTCGTGCTGACCCTGCTGTTGTCGCTCGCCACCGTCTGGGTCGGCCGCGCCATGCTGCACAATTCGGAAACGCTGACCTTTGCCGTCGGCGCCCCCAACAGCGACGAGGCGCTGTTCGCGGCCAAGCTCGCCACCGTGCTGAAGACCAACGCCTCGCGCTTCCGGATCAAGATCGTCAACAACGCAGACAACGCCAAGGCGCTCGCACAGTTCGACCGCAAGCAGGCTGACCTTGCCGTCCTGCGCACCGACGCCAAAGTACCGCTGCGGGCGCGCACGCTCGCGATCCTCGAGCACGATCTCGTGCTTCTGCTCGGTCCCGGCAACAAGAAGATCAAGTCGATCGCCGAGTTGAAGAAGAAAAAGGTCGCGGTCCTCGCCGAGAACGAGTCCTCCCTCGCCTTCGTGCGCAGCATCCTCGACATCCCCGACGGTCCGGACGCCGCGAAAATCCAGATGGCGCCGCAGGGCGCAACGCTCGACAAGCTGTTTGCACCGTCAAACGGCTTTGGCGCGGTGATCGTCATCGTCCATGCCTCCAGGGCGGTGCGGGACAAGGCCTATGAGCAGGTCGCCAAGCGCGGCGGCTTCACGCTCAACGCGATCGACGAGGCCAAGGCGCTGGCGCGCAGAGTCCCGGGCATTTCCAGCGAGACGCTGACGGCGGGCACGCTGTCGACCTCGCCGCAAATTCCCGACGACGATCTCGACACGATCGGGCTCGAATGGCTGCTGGTCACGCAATCCAGGATGTCCCCGAGCACGGCAGGTGAGCTCGCACGCATCGTCTACGAGAACAAATCAGCGCTCGGGCTCGACAACAGCTTTGCCACCAGGATAGAGCCCGCCTCGACCGAGAAGGACGCCTTCGTGATGGCGCACCAGGGCGCGGCCGACTACATCAACGACGACACCAAATCGTTCATGGATAAGTACAGCGACCTGATGTATCTGGGCGCCGCCGCGCTCAGCGTCATCGGCTCGATCTTCGCTGCCATCTACGCCAAGATCACCCGCATCGCGCCAGAGAAGGCCAGCGAGCTCTCCACCGCTATCCTCGACATCGGCGAGCGGATCGAGCACGCCCACTCTCTGGATCAGCTCGAATGCCTCCAGGACGAACTGGAGGGCATTTTACGCGGGGCCGTCATCGGCCTGCGCGACGGCACGATCAGCACCGACGGGCTCGACACCTTCAAGCTCGGCTACGAATTCGTCCGCGACGAGATCGGCATGCGCCGCGACTATCTGAAACGTCATGCCGGCGAGACCGAAAAGACGGCGCGCGACGAAAGCCCTGCCCAGCACGACGACAGCAATGTCGTGGTGGTCAAGACCGCCCAGAGCGCCTGAGGGAGCCAGGCCGGTTAGGCCGTCCACCACTCTCCTGTCCCGGACAAGCTGCAATGCCAAAGGCGATGCAGCGCAGAGCCGGGACCCAGGAGCCGCAGCATGCGTTGCTGAATGGGCCCCGGCTCTGCAGCGCATCACTGCGTGCTGCGCTGCGTCCGGGGCACGAGGCCGAGGTCGTGACGACGCCATAGGCGCGAGCCCTGCCAGCAAGGTTGGGGCGCGCAAAAGTCCGATCAATATCCGGCCAGGGAACCGCCGCGATCTGCACCCGTTGGCTATCGGTTACACCCGGAGACCGCAGCATGCGTGCACTCCTCATCATCCTCCTCCTGGGAATGCTGGCGGCGGCCGGCTATTTCGCCTATTCCGCAATGGCGGTCGAAGGTGAGCCGATCCCGACGGAAGGCTATGTGGCCCTGGCGCTCGGGGCGGGGTTTTCCATCCTGGTCGGTGTCGGACTGATGGTGCTGTTGTTCTTCAGCAGCCGCCGCGGTTACGACGAGCCGCCACATTTCAGGTAGACGAGCTCGCCAGCAATAGCCGCGCCGATCCGCGGGTCTCGGTGCAGCAGCGCCGATCACGCGCCGCCCGTCGCCCCGTCGTTGACGGCCTCCGCCCGGGCGGGCACCTTGGCGCCGACGTCCCAGAAGGGACGCCGAAGACTTTGTCCCAACACCGATCTCGAGACCGAGCCGCCTTCCCGCATGTCCAAGCCGCTGATTTCTCCTATGGCCCAGTTCATGGCCGCCACGGCCGGCCGCAACATGACCAAGGCGGCCTATGTCGCGGTGACCGTCGGCGTACTCGGCATGGTGTTGCTGACGGACAAACGGGCCCATGAGGCGCACGGCTGGATCAACGGTCTGCTCTGGGCGTGCCTCGCCTATTTCATCTTCGAATGGCTGGTCCGGCTGCGCCATATGACGCAGCAGGGGCGGCTTTCGCTCTACATGTCCTCTTCTGCCGGGCTGGTTGACGCGATCGGAGCTCTGGCGGTGCCGGTCGCGCTGGTTCTCGGCGTCGAGCCCGGGACGGCTTGGCTGCTCGGCGTGCTCTGGGTGTTGAAGGTCATTCCGGGCATTCCGGGCCTGCGGCAGCTTCGCCGCGTGCTGGTGCTGGAATCGGGGCCGCTGGTGAGCGTGCTCGTGATCTTCCTGATGGTGGTCTTCCTCGCCTCCGTCGCCGAATATTTCCTGGAGCGGGACGTGCAGCCGCAGACCTTCGGCAGCGTGCCCGCCGCGCTGTGGTGGGCGGTGGTGACCCTGACGACGACAGGCTGCGGCGACGTCGTGCCGGTCACGCCGCTGGGGCGCTTGGTGGCCGCCGCGGTGATGATCTCCGGCCTCGGCGTGTTCGGCCTTTGGACCGGTATTCTGGCGACCGGATTTGCCGCCGAGACCCGGCGGGACAATTTCCTCAAGACCTGGGAGGCCGTCAGCAAGGTGCCGTTCTTCGCGGCGCTCGGCCCCGCTGCGATTGCCGACGTCACCCACATGCTGCGGACCATGGAGCTGCCGGCGCGCACCATGATCATCCGCAAGGGGGCGCAGGGCGATTGCATGTATTTCATCGCCGCTGGCGAGGTCGAGGTCGACCTGCCCGGCAAGAAGGTTCAGCTTGGCGAAGGCGCCTTCTTCGGCGAGATGGCGCTGCTCGGCAACAACAAGCGCGGCGCCAACGTTTCGACCACGAAAGTATCGCGGCTTCTGGTGCTCGACCTGGTCGACTTCCGCGTGCTGATGGCACGGCACCCGGATCTCGCCGAGACCATCGACGCCGAGGCGAAACGGCGGGCGCTCGAAAACAGCTAAATGGAGACAAGAATGTCGGACATCACCGACGCAGCCACCGGCCCCCTGCTCGAACGCGACGGCGCGCGCGCCACCATCCGCCTCAACCGGCCCAAGCATCTCAACCGGCTCCAGGCGGAGGACCTTGACGAGCTCGTCAAACTGTTCGACCAGGTCGAAGCGGATCCCGCTATCCGCGTGCTGGTGCTGACCGGCACCGGCCGCGTCTTCTCCGCCGGTTATGATCTCAATTCGATCGCCGAGCGCTCCGTCAGCGCAAACGAGCAGCAGAGCGCGGGCTCCGCCTTCGAGGTGGTCGTCAACCGGCTGGAGGATTTGGGCGTGCCGACGATCTGCCGGCTCAACGGCGGCGTCTACGGCGGCTCGACCGACCTCGCGCTCGCCTGCGATTTCCGCATCGGCGTCGACACTGCCGAGATGTTCATGCCGGCGGCGCGGCTCGGCCTGCATTATTACCCGAGCGGCATCAAACGCTACGTCACCCGGCTTGGCGTCGACAATGCGAAGAAGCTGTTCCTGACCGCGCAAAAGATCAGCGCGCCGGAGATGCTGCGCATCGGCTATCTCACCGCCATGGTGCCGGAAGAGACGCTCGACGAGGAGGTCAACCGGCTCGTCACGATTCTCGCCGGCAACGCGCCGCAGGCCATGCGCGGCATGAAGCGTGCGATCAACGAATTCGCCCGCGGCGAGCTCGATGATCGCGCCGCCGACCAACGCCACCGCGACAGCATGCGCGGCGATGAGATCAAGGAAGGCATCAAGGCGTTCGCGGAGAAGCGAGCGCCAAAATTCTGATCACGCCCGCTTCGACCGCATCGCGCGCACCTGCGTGAGCTTGGGATCTCGGACAAGCGCCTGATAGCGTTTGCTGTCGATGGCGTAGATCGCGATCCGGCCCTCGCTATCGGCATGAACGCCCCATCCGAAGCGCTTGCCCAGGCTCGACGCCCTCATGCACGCTTGCCCCCGAGAGAAGAACGCTTCGCGGGCCGCATGCTTCTCCGCTTTGGTCGCCTTCACATCGAGCTCGCGTCCGGGCGCAGACGTCGCGAAGATAACGTCGTCGGACGAGTATTTGTAGGGTGCCTTGGCGATCATCACGTATTGCAGGCACGCCACCGTCGGCTTTCCCCCGCGCAACGGCGGCTCCTCGCCAGTACGCGCGGGACAGTCCTCGGCAACCCGGATGAAGGTGTTGAAGCAGTTGGTCGTGTGCATCGGCTTCGTCATCTGCCACCTTGTATCATTCAGCCCCCAACGGCCGCAGCATGCTGCGCCGCCATCTCGTCATCCGCCGCATTGATGCGCTGGTACGGGGGCCGCGCGGTCATACGTTCGGCATAGCGCACGAACACGTCCTTTTTCGGCACGAGGCCGAACATCATGGTCCAGCTGAATGCGACGCCCCACAGTACATCGGCAGCCGTCATCCGCTCGCCGAGCAGATACGGCCCCTTCGACAGCTGCGCTTCGAGCGCGCCGAGCATGGTGTCGTAGTCGGCATAGGGCGAATGCGTGATGGGGGCCGGCTCGCGCTGCATGAATTTGTCGATCAGCGCCGGCTCGAAGGATGAGCCGTAATAGGCGATCCAGCGCAGATAAGGGCCCCGCAACGGATCGTTCAGCGCGGGCGTCAGACCTGCCTGCGGAAACAGATCGGCGAGAAAGATGGTGATCGCGACCTGCTCGGTCACCAGGGCGTCGCCATGACGGACCGCCGGGACCTTGCCGAGCGGATTGATAGCGAGATAAGCGGGCTGACGCTGCTCGCCAGCCTTCATGTTGAGGAGGTGGAGATCGTAGGGCGCCCCCAGTTCCTCCAGCAGCACCCGCGTGCCGGTGGCGCGGCTTTGCGGCGAGTAATACAGCGTGATGCGGTTCGGATCGGTCATGGCAGGTCTGGTCATAGCAGGTCTGGTCATGGCAGGTCTCCTGGGGCGTCGTCTGACTAGGCGCATCTTGTAGAGGCCCATACCTGACATCCTGTGTCAGGTATGATTTAAAGAACCATGCGCGCGAGCCGGATGCTGTCGATCCTCACCACCCTCCAGGCCAGGGGGCAGGTCACCGCGCCCGAACTCGCGGAGGCCTGCGAGGTGTCGGTGCGCACGATCTATCGCGACATCGACGCGCTCGCCGCGTCCGGCGTTCCCGTTTACGCCGATCGCGGCGCGGAGGGCGGCTATCGCCTGCTCGACGGCTGCCGCGTGCGGCTGAACGGTCTGTCGCAGATCGAGGCAGGCG
>NZ_JALBHA010000170.1:0-11645 GCF_023006445.1 Bradyrhizobium sp. SHOUNA76 | reverse complement strand
TCTGGCCGCCCGCGTCGGCGCGGGGGGCCATGTGCTGGGCGTGGACATATCCGAAGCGCTGATCGGCAGAGCGCGCGCGCTGGCGCCACAGGATACACCGGTCCAGTTCCAGGTGGCCGACGCCAGCAGCGCCGAGCTGCCCGAGGGCGCGTTCGACATCCTGTTCTCGCGCTTCGGAGTGATGTTCTTTGACGATCCTACGGCGGCGTTCGCTCATATGCGCCATGCGCTCAAGCCGGGCGGGCGGGTCGCTTTCGTATGCTGGCGTGGCGTGGCCGAGAACGATTGGGTGCGCCTGCCGATGGACGCGGTCAAAGGCATCGTCCCGCCGATGGCGCCGCCCGGTCCCGAAGCGCCCGGCCCATTCTCGTTCGGCGACCGGGGGCGGGTGGCTCGCATCCTGACGGCGGCCGGCTTCACCGATATCGGTATCGCGCCCTTCGATGCTTCCATCCCGTTTGGCGAGGGCGCGACGCGGGACGCGGCGATCGACGAGGCGGTGAAGATGACGTTCGAGGTCGGCCCGCTGTCGCGCGTGCTCGCTGATCAGCCCGACGACATCCGCGCCCGCGCATCGGCCGCGGTTCGTGCCGCCTTCGCGGGCCGAACCGGCGAGCGATCGGTGATGATCGACAGAGCGACGTGGATCGTCACGGCGCGCAATCCGACAAGCTGACAGGGATTAGCAGGGAGACGCTCCGCTCGGTGGAGGGGGGCGTCTTTGGCCGGTCAGCGGGACCAGATGAGGGTATATTCGCCGGCGGCCTCGGTCTCGGAGAGTAGAGAGATAGTTAGTTGACCAATCGGTCAGGGTACACAGAAGAGATGGGTGCTGACATGAGTTACCGGCTTATCGATGCCATTTCCTATTCCAGGCTGTTGGCAGGCGTGTCGCTGGCCCTGATGGGGGCTTCGCTGGCCGGGTGCAATGACACCGTCGCCGAGAAGGTCGAGCCGCCGCGGCCGGTCCTGGTCGCAACCGCGCATTATGGTTCCGAGACGCCGGAGCGCAGCTTCGTCGGCACCATCAGGCCGCGGATCGAGAGTGACCTCGGTTTCCGCGTCGCCGGCAAGGTTGCAAAGCGTCTGGTGGAAGTCGGCCAGACCGTCGAGATCGGCCAGCCGCTGGCGACCCTCGACGAGGTTGATTTGAAGCTCCAGGCCGAGCAATCCGTCGCCGAGCAGACCGCTGCGACCGGCGTGCTGGCCCAGGCGGCCGCCGCCGAGCAGCGCGCCAAGGACCTGAAGGCCAAGGGCTGGACCACGGATGCCCAGATGGATTCGAGCCGTGCCGCTGCCGACGAGGCCCGCGCGCGCCTGAACCGGGCTGAGCGCGCGGTCGAGCTGACCAAGAATTCTCTTTCCTACGCGACGCTCAACGCCGACGCCCGTGGCGTCGTCACCGCAACGCTGATCGAGCCCGGCCAGGTGGTCGGCGCGGGCCAGGCTTCGATCCGCGTCGCCCGCTTTGCCGAGAAGGAAGCGGTCGTCGCGATCCCTGAGACGCTGGTCGGGCGTGCCAAGTCGGGCGTCGCCAGCGTCACTCTGTGGTCCGAGCCGGACAAGAAGTACACGGCCAAGCTGCGCGAGATCGCGCCGACGGCCGATCCGGCCACGCGCACCTATCTGGCAAAGTTCTCGCTGCCCGAGGCCGACGACAAGGTCGCGCTCGGCATGACCGCGACGCTGACGCTGTCTGACGCGGCCACCGAGCGCGTCGCGCGGTTGCCGCTGTCGGCGCTGTTCAACGAAGGCGGCAAGCCGTCCTTCTACGTCGTCGACGACAACGGCGCGCTCACCCTGAAGCCGGTTGTGGTGAAGTCCTACGACAGCAGCGACGTCATCATCACCGGTGGTGTCGACGAGGGCGCCAAGATCGTCGCCCTCGGTGTGCAGAAGCTCGATCCGGGCCAGAAGGTGCGGATCGTGTCGTCACTGTCCTTTTAACTTCTGTCATTCCGGGGCGATGCGAAAGCATCGAACCCGGGATCTCGAGATTCCGGGTCTGGTCCTTCGGACCATCCCGGAATGACAAGAAAAGTGAGTTCCATCGTTGCGAGGCGAGTTTCGGCCCGAGCGCAAATGCGAAGGCTGAAGCGGCGAAGCGATCCAGAATCTGCCAGCCCCCTGGATTGCTTCGCTGCCTCGCGATGATGGGTTGAATAGAGTGGCTGTCGTGTTTTTGGCAACTGGATCGTCTTTTCGGAGAGAGCGATGAAGCGCTTCAACCTTTCGGCCTGGGCCGTCAGCCATCCGACGCTGGTCCTGTTCCTGATGATCATGCTCGGCGTCGCCGGCTTCTTCTCCTATCAGAAGCTCGGCCGCGCCGAGGATCCGTTCTTCACGGTGAAGGTGGTCAACGTCTCCGTGATCTGGCCGGGCGCGACCGCGCAGGAGATGCAGACCCAGGTCGCCGATCCCATCGAGAAGAAGCTCCAGGAGCTGCCCTATTTCGACAAGGTGCAGACCTATTCCAAGCCCGGCTTCGCCGCGCTGCAGGTGACGTTCCGCGACGATACGCCGCCGAAGGAGGTGCCTTATCTCTTCTATCTGCTGCGCAAGAAGGTGATCGACGTACAGGGCCAGCTGCCCTCGGGCATTCTGGGACCCGTCGTCAACGACGAGTTCTCCGACGTCGACTCCATCCTCTACATGATGACCGGCGACGGCGCCGACTATGCCCAGCTCAAGAAAGTCTCCGAAGGCTTCCGTCAGCGCCTCCTCAAGGTGCCGGGCGTGACCAAGGTCGACGTCTACGGCAATCAGGACGAGCGCATCTTCGTCGAATTCAGCCACGCCAAGCTCGCGACCCTCGGCATCACGCCGCAGGCGCTGTTCGATTCGCTCGCCAAGCAGAACAACGTGACGCCGGCCGGCACGGTCGAGACCTCCTCGCAGCGCGTGCCGCTGCGCGTCACCGGTGCGCTCGACGGCGCCAAGGCCGTCGCCGAAACCCCGGTCGAGAGCAACGGCCGCGTGTTCCGCCTCGGCGACATCGCCACCGTCACCCACGGCTATGTCGATCCGCCGAGCTTCGTCGTCCGCCAGGAAGGCAAGGCCGCGATCGGCATCGGCCTCGTCACCGCCAAGGGCGCCAACATTCTCGAGCTCGGCAAGGAGGTCGAGAAGGCGACCGCGGAGTTCATGAAGGCGGTGCCGCAGGGCATCGACGTCAAGCTGATCGCCGACCAGCCCAAGGTGGTCGAGCACGCCGTCGGCGAGTTCGTGCACTCCTTCATGGAAGCGCTCGTCATCGTGCTGTTCGTCTCGTTCCTGGCATTGGGCTGGCGCACCGGCATCGTGGTCGCGCTCTCCGTGCCGCTCGTGCTCGGCATCGTCTTCATCGTCATGAACACGATGTCGCTCGACTTGCACCGCATCACGCTGGGTGCGCTGATCATCGCGCTCGGCCTGCTCGTCGACGACGCCATCATCGCGGTCGAGATGATGGTGGTGAAGATGGAGCAGGGCTGGGACCGCATGCGCGCGGCGTCATTTGCCTGGGAATCTACTGCGTTCCCGATGCTCACGGGAACGCTGGTCACGGCCGCTGGCTTCCTCCCCATCGGCTTTGCCAATTCCGCGGTCGGCGAATATGCCGGCAGCATCTTCTGGATCGTGGCGATCGCGCTGGTCGCCTCCTGGTTCGTGGCCGTGATCTTCACGCCCTATATCGGCGTCAAGCTGCTGCCGGAGATGAAGGCGCACCACAATCACGACCCGCACGCGGTCTACGAGACCCGCATGTACCGCGGCCTGCGCGCCATCGTGCGATGGTGCGTCAATCACCGCATCACCGTGGTGGCCGCAACCGTCGGCGTCTTCATCGCCTCGGTCGTCGGCTTCGGCCATGTCCAGCAGCAGTTCTTTCCGCTGTCCGAGCGGCCCGAGCTGTTCCTCCAGCTGCGCCTGCCCGAGGGCACCGCCTTCAACGTCACTGAGAAATCGGTGAAGGAGGCGGAGAAGCTGCTGAAGGGCGATCAGGACATCGCGACCTACACCGCCTATGTCGGCCAGGGCTCGCCGCGCTTCTGGCTCGGCCTCAACCCGCAGCTTCCGAACGAGGCCTTTGCCGAGATCGTCATCGTCGCCAAGGGCGTCGAGGCGCGCGAGCGCATCAAGGCCAAGATCGAGAACGCGGCTGCCGACGGCATGCTGTCCGAGGCGCGCGTGCGCGTCGATCGCTTCAATTTCGGTCCGCCGGTCGGCTTCCCCGTCCAGTTCCGCGTGATCGGTCCCGACGCCAACAAGGTGCGCGAGATCGCCTACCAGGTTCGCGACGTCATGCGGCAGAACAAGAGCGTCAAGGACGTCCAGCTCGACTGGAACGAGCAATCGCCGTACCTCAAGCTGGTCGTCGACCAGGATCGCGCCCGCGCCATGGGCCTGACCCCGCAGGACGTCTCACAGGCGCTCGCGATGCTGATCTCGGGCGCGCAGGTTACGACCATCCGCGACGGCATCGAGAAGGTGGCCGTGGTCGCCCGTGCGACCCCCTCCGAACGTCTCGATCTTGGCGGCGTCGGTGATCTCACCATCACCTCGCGCAATGGTGTGGCCGTGCCGCTGCAGCAGATCGCCAAGATCGAGTATTCCCACGAGGAGCCGATCATGTGGCGGCGTAACCGCGACATGGCCATCACCGTGCGCTCGGACGTCGCCGACGACGTGCAGGCGCCCGATGTCACGGGTCAGATCACGCCGAAGCTGAAGCCGATCATTGACCGCCTCGAGCCGGCCTACCGCATCGAGGCGGGCGGCGCGTTCGAGGAATCCGCCAAGGGCAACGCCTCGATCTTCATCCTCTTCCCGCTGATGGTCATGGTGATGCTGACGCTGCTGATGATCCAGCTTCAGAGCTTCTCGCGCCTGATTCTGGTGTTCCTGACCGCCCCGCTCGGCATCGTGGGCGCCTCCTTCGGCCTCAACGTCGCCAATGCCCCGTTCGGCTTCGTGGCGCTGCTCGGCCTGATCGCGCTCGCCGGCATGATCATGCGCAACACGGTCATCCTCGTCGATCAGATCGAGACCGATGTTTCGCACGGCCTCACCAGGCGCGAGGCGATCATTGAGGCAACCGTCCGCCGCGCCCGTCCGGTGGTGCTGACCGCGCTCGCCGCCATCCTTGCCATGATCCCGCTGTCGCGCTCGGCATTCTGGGGCCCGATGGCGATCACCATCATGGGCGGATTGTTTGTCGCGACGTTCCTGACGCTCTTGTACCTGCCGGGCCTCTACGCCCTCTGGTTCCGCAAGAGCCTGGACGAGGCCGGCACGCCCGAGCAGATGGTCGAGATCGCCATGCAGGAGGACTGGGCGTAGCGCCAATCGACTACATATAGCGGATATCTTCTCGACCACTGCGCCACGTCGTGTGGGTCACGGCTACCGACTCACGAATTTTGGTTTCTTTATTTCGCAGAAGAAGTCCAAGCGACGTGGCCATTCTATGATCGGAAAGGCTCATGGCTTGATCGGCGGTGCTGGCTTTTCTGCTGTGACGTACCGCGCAACCCGGTCTAGGTCGCCGACTCCTCGGTCTCGAAGGCAGTTCGGCTTTGCTGCCGCAAGGTCTCATCGCAAAAGAAATCTAGCGCGGTCATGGCAATCGCCTTTGCGCCATCGATTATCGCCGCATCCCCGTCCGGCGAACCGGCGTATTTTGCAAACTCCGGATCGTGCAACATTACGCCGAAAGGAGCACAAGAGATCAACGGATGCAGGGTCGGAATACGGACGCTGACATTGCCTATGTCTCCGCCCCCTGCAGGTAGACCACGGTAGTCGATGAACTGCCGTCCGAGTGACTGTGCATTGCGCTCATATGCGTCGGCGAGCGGAAGGTTTACTTTCATGCCGAGATAGTCAGCATCGGACCAGCGGATCTCCACCTCACAGCCGGCGACGGATTTACCTCGACGAAGACAATCCTCGATGGGCTTTTTCAATGCCCGGAGTTGTTCCAAAGTGGCAGCGCGTACAAAATAGTGCGCTTGCGTCTTCGCCGGGAAAACATTTGGAACAGACCCGCAGCAAGGGATTACGCCGTGGATCTGCTCGCCTCGTTCAAACGTCTTCCGGAGTTCGACGATCGCTTGGTGCGCAACTGCGGCGGCGTCGACAGCGTAAGCGGACGTGCCCGTTCCAAGGACGGGGTGCCCGGTCCGCCCCGTATAGGTGACGTACACTTCCGAAATAGGATTGGTTCGGACGGCTTTGGTTTCGACGCAGGCCGGATGAAGCATCATCGCAGCGTCCACCCCGTCGAAGGCTCCAGCACGTGCCATTAGCTCCTTGCCGCACCCGCGTTCCTCCGCAGGCGTCCCCAGGTAGCGCACCGATCCAGGCATGTTCCCGCGAAGAGAGTAAAGCGCGAGCGTCGCTCCCAACCCGATCGCAGCGATCATGTTATGACCGCATGCGTGGCCTACCTCCGGCAATGCATCATATTCGGACATGATTGCAATGCGCGGTTGCGTCGGAACGCCAAATTCTGCACTGAGCGCCGTCTCGAGACCGAAAGCTCCCTCGACTACTTCCAGGCCGTACTTTCTCGCCGTGGAAGCCAGCAGCGAAGCCGCCTGACGCTCGTCGAATGCCAATTCCGGCAGGGCGTGGATGCGATGGCTGACATCGATGAGTTGGGACGCAAGCCTGTCGACTTCCTGGCAGGATCTGGTCTTCAGATTAGCCCTGACATCCATTGAAGTCTCCCATGAGTTTGATCATCAGCATCAGCGAACATCGGTAAGTTGGACTTAGAAAACAGGCTTCGGGATCAATGGCAGTTCTCTTTCGACCGCGAGCGCGATGCTGAGGAGCGCCGCATCCGAGCCCGGCAGCGCGTCGATGCAGAGACCAACGGGAAGGCCGCCCTTCGTCATGCCTGCGGGGATCGAAATGCTGGGCATGCCGGCAATGGACGTTGGATCGGTGCTGCGAATATAGGCCGAGAGAGCGGGTATCTGCTGGCCATTCCACGCCACCGCTCCATCTGCTCCGACCGCACGCGCAGGAAGTGGCGTCGTGGGAAGAACCAGGGCATCGAGTTGCTCTCGAGCGAAGCAATTTCGATAGGCTTCTATGACGGCTGGACGTCCTGCTTGCAGGATTGCGACATAGTCGTGGTGGTGGATCGGATTATTAAGCAGGGCTGTCTGGAAAAGCCCGCGCTCGATGGGCCCTGCTACCTGATCGACTACTTGCCAGGCGGTGACGGGACATCGGTGGCGATTCAGATACGCAGCGACGTCGCGCAACCCCTCATACATGATGATCGGCACAGAGATCTTGCTGACAAGCTCTTCGATGTTGACAACTTCAGTCTCGATCAGAATGGCGCCGCCGTCCGCCAGTTTACCGAGTGCTGCGTCTATGACTGCGCTGACGTCCTGATCAAGATCATTGTAGAAGTAAGGACGGGGGATGCCGAGTCGCTTGCCGGCGAGCGATCCGGCGACGGTCGGCATGTCGCCGGTAACCGCCCAATCAGCCAACATGGCGTGAGTGACGTCGCGCGCAAATGTCCCGATTGCGTCACGAGTCAGCGAGAGCGGAATAAGACCATCAGCCGGATATCTCCCGATTGTCGGTCGAAAGCCGACACATCCGCTCAACGATGCTGGAACGCGGCAAGACCCCGCCGTATCGGTCCCCAACGCTATGGGCACAATTCCCGCAGCCACGGCAACCGCGCTGCCACCGCTGCTGCCCCCGGCAATGACGGCCGGATCGTAAGGATTCTTGACGCGACCGAAGGTCGGATTGTCGGAGGTGACTCCTGCAGCCAATTCATGGAGATTCGTCTTGCCGACCATGACCGCACCCGCCGCGGTCAAGCGTTTCACGATCAAAGCATCTGACGGCGGCCGCCATTCGCGCAACGCCGGGGTGCCACCGGTACAGGCAAATCCTCTTACATCAATATTGTCCTTGACTGCGATCGGCATCCCCGCGAGCGGCAGGCATTTTCGGGATGTCGCTTGACACTCCGACTCGTCTCTTTCGGCAAGAGAGATAAACGCATTCAGATGCGACAATTCGTTCGCGCGAGTGACCGCCGTCGAAGCCTCAGCTCCGGCGTTCCTCGCCCTGGCAGCAAAGTCATTCGAAAGCGAAAGCAGCTCGATGCATTGCGAAGCATCAGCCAGTTTCGGCGCAGCGGCAGAAGGGACCATTATTTTCTCCGTGTATCTTGCAAGCGCCAGAGAATGAGAATTGCGGGGCAGGCCATCGTGATGGCGAACTGCTGGCTCGTCACGCGGAAGGAGCTTCCGCCAGATGTTTGAGGATTAGGCCAGTCGTCTCATCCGATCGCTCGTGGTGTGGTAAGTGCCCGACATCCGGCAGCACATGAACCTTCGCCCTCTTGAGCGCTTCCCTGAGGCGTGCGACTTGCGGCAGCGGAGTAACACGGTCCCGATCTCCCCAGATCACCAAGATCGGCAGACGCGAGTCTGAACTTGCGTAGCTTGCAGTCGCGTCGTGGATCGGCATATTGCGGACCGAGGACAACAATGCCCGCTTAAATCCCTTAAACTCCAATTCGGGTGCATAGCGCACGCGGAGCCAGTCCTTGAGAGCGCCATCGGTGGAATAGTCGTCGATCCGCTTCAGTAGGAGGCGGGTCCCAACCAGGCTGAAGAGAAAGGATCCCAGGATCGGGATCATGAACAGGCGCGACCCTTTGCTCATATGCACGCCAAATCCGTCCGGCCCGATGAAGCAGAGCGAACGCACCAAGCCGGCGTGACGGACGGCGAATTCTGAAATGATGGGGCACCCGAAGGCGAGTCCCATCAGATGCACTTTCTGCTTGATCTGCAACGCAGAGAGCAACTCGAACAGTTGGTTATCGAAAAGATCGCTATTGTACGGGACACCTGGCCTATCGGAGTAACCACGCCCCAATAGGTCATATCGGATTACGCGATAGCCTGCTGCCGCGAGCTTGGAGGGGAGATCTCCCCATATCCATTGGGGCAGAGTTGCGCCGGGCACCAACACAATCACCTCGCCCGAGTCTGGCCCCTCGGCAAGCCAATGCGTTTGGCCGACGCTCAAACTGACGAACCGGCCAGGGGCTTTCGCCCGCGCTGCGTCATTCATGGAGACGCGTTCTCGGGCAGCGTAACGCAATGCGAGGAGTATGAGCAGAATCCCGACAGTCACGGCGAACACGACCTCACCAAATGAAATATTCCCGGTCATCCATGAGCTCCACTGACTAACGGTCAGTCATAATTGATGACTGACCGTTAGTCAATGATGTGTTATGTCGGGAAAACATGGTTAGACCCCGAGCGCCGGAGAGAGGATGTGATGCAACCGAGGACGTCCAAGCGTGGGAGTCGGACCAAAGACGCGGAAGAACGGCGAGCCGACATTCTAGCGGCCGCCGCGCAGATCTTCCGGGAAAAGGGAATTACAGAGACCTCGATCGAAAGCATTACCGAGAAAGCTGGCATCGCCAAGGGCACATTCTACCTCCACTTCAAATCGAAGGATCACGTCGTAGCGAGGCTGTGGGAAGTCTATCTCGAAGGCTTCGTCAGTATCGCTCGCGAGCGTCTCGATGCTGCGTCGAAGGATACCGAGTGGCCGTCACTGTTCGCAGACCTGCTTGAACAGCTTGTGACCCACGCGCTTGATCATGCGGAACTCCATCGAACGATCTACCAAACGGCCGACGCGAAGGCGCTTGATCTTTGTCGTGAGATGAACGGAAAGACGATGGCACTGATTTCAAAAGTCATCGTGCGGGGGGTCCATGCCGGTGCATTTCAGTGCACCACCCCCGAACTCACAACGTCACTAATTTATCACGGAGCGGACGGCCTTCTACACGAGGTTATCCTTGGCTCTCGCTCGATCTCGAAAGCGAAAATCGTGCGCACGATCCAGGAATTTGCCGACCGGACCCTTCTGGTAGGACAACGAAAAGGGGCTTGATGCTGGGCCCCCTTACATACACGCTCTTTCCGCGAACTTACTCGGACAGCTTCGTCGAGTTGAGGATTGTGGCGAGAGCGTACTCAATAGCTCCGGTCACCTTCGCGGATTCGCAGGCTTGTGAATCAAATGCAGTCCTACCGTAACAGCAGCCTTTCGATCCGCTGACGGCGAGACCGGAGCCAACACGGGCGCATGGACCCACGGCGCGCATCGGACCATACTCCCCAGGCATCACTTTGTTCGACGAGCAAGGGAGCCACCGGATGTACGCCAACATTCTCTTGAGCACGGATGGATCGGACGTCGCGAGAAAAGGCGTCGAGCATGGCATCACCCTGGCGAAGGCCTTGAACGCCAGGCTCACGATCATCACCGTGACGGAAGCGCTGCCGGTCGACTATGGCAGCGGACACGCCTCGGGATGGATTCCGACACAGGACGAGATCGACAGTTTTGACGCAGCTTGCAAGGCCCGTGCGGGCAAGGTGCTCGATGACGCGCGCGCGATGGCGGAGCAGATCGGCACGCCTGCAGAGCTCCTGCATGTTCCGAATGCGCACCCGGCGACCGCGATCATTGAAACGGCAAAGTCCAGGGCATGCGACCTGATCGTCATGGCCTCTCATGGGCGTCGCGACCTCAGGAAGCTGTTTCTGGGCAGCCAGACATCCGAGGTCCTGGTGGACGGAAGCGTGCCGGTGCTGGTGGTGCCGAAGCCCGCATGAGTGTAGGGCTTATTTCGCACCGCCCGGCTGTTCCGCCGAGCATCCGCATGAGACGCCGTGTGGCGGCAGGAGAATTTCATGACCAGTGAAAAAGGCCCGAACATCAAGAAGAAGCAGAAATGCAAGAATTGCGAGGGCAAAGGCTTGCTCAAGAAGGGCGACAAGGTCGTGAAGTGCCAGCGCTGCAAAGGCACGGGGGTGCGGTGACGTTGCGTCGAGGTCCGCTGTAACATGCGGTTGCTCGGCAGCCAGTTGCGCACTTCCCACCAAGCCGGCGCCTGGTGCGCGACGAAGCGGCTTTTCCGGCATACCATCCTCCCGCGACAGGAGGAGGCGAAGCGCGACCAATGTGCTATCCTTCCCCGTAAGCAACAGCGGAGGAAACCATGCCAACCAGCGTCAAGCAGATGCTCGAAGCCGCGAATGCGGCGGTCCCCAAGATCACGTCGGACGAGGCGGCCGAGATGATCAAGAGCGGCAACACGCTGGTCGTCGACGTTCGCGATGCGCCGGAGGTCGCGGCCAGCGGCAAGATCGAAGGCGCCGTGCATGTCTCGCGGGGGATGCTGGAGTTTCGCGCGGATCCGGAATCGCCCTATCACGACAAGGCGTTCGACAAGAGCAAGAGCGTGATCCTTTACTGCGCCTCCGGCGGCAGATCCGCGCTCGCCGGCAAGCTGCTGAAGGATATGGGCTACGAGAAGGTCTACAACGTCGGCGGTTTCAAGGATTGGACCGGGGCGGTCGAGAAATAGCGGCCATCGGCCGATCGCTCCCTTGGGCGAGGCCGATCGCTCCCTTGGGCGACCAAGTCGCCCGATCGATCAGTTTCCGAACAGATTGACGGCGCCGCCCTGCCGGGGCTCGTCGCCGCCGAATGCCATCACTGGCGCTTCGGCGCGCTGCTCCGCTTGCGGCTGCGATTTGCGCCTTGCCGCAGCCAGCCGCCTTGCCTTCCGTTCCGCA
>NZ_JALBHA010000016.1:0-45329 GCF_023006445.1 Bradyrhizobium sp. SHOUNA76 | reverse complement strand
GCTCACGGGGACGTCTTCTTCTGCGGGCACAGCGGCCCGGGCCGTGGCGGTAGATCAAATCTCGAGTGCGAGCGCGGGCGGCACAGCCAGTGGCGGAGCCGCCGCAGGGGCGGGTCGAGCAACCGCCTCGTCGGGACGGGGACACGCGAGGGAAGCAGCGCAAGTCGCGGCTCACACCCTGAAGGAGGGCGACAAAGGCGGGCATTCTTCGGGTCCGAAGCTGGGGGAGGAGTAAGACATGGCTCACCCCTTTCAGCGTGTGTCCGTCCGCTATGGCGAGACGCCAGAGCCGGTCACGCCCTATCAGAAGGCAGCCCAGGTCTGGGACGAGCGGTTAGGCTCTGCCCGTGTGCAGGCCAGCAACTGGCGGCTGGCAGCGCTGGCAGCAATCGGTCTGTCCAGTGTCCTTGGATTGACGATCTTTACCCAGATCGCCCGCTCGGGTGTCGTTCCCTTTGTGGTCGAGGTCGATCGGCTCGGCGAAGTCCGAGCAGTCGGGCCGGCGCTCGAGGCCTACCAACCGTCAGACGCACAGATCGCGCATTTCCTTGCGCGGTTCATTGAGAACGTCCGCTCGCTGTCGATCGATCCGGTCATCGTCCGGGCGAACTGGTTGCGGGCCTATGATTTCGTCACCGACCGCGGTGCGCAAGCCTTGAACGAATACGCGCGCGAAGCCGATCCGTTCACCAAGATCGGCTCAAAGACCGTGACCGCGGAGGTCACGTCCGTGGTCCGCGCGTCCGGCGACAGCTTCGAGATCCGCTGGAAAGAGAACACCTACGAGAACGGCGCGATCGCAAAGACCGAACGCTTCACCGGTCTCGTCACCACCGTTCTCAAGCCGCCCGCGGATGCCGAAACACTGCGGAAGAACCCGCTCGGCCTCTACGTCCATTCCCTCAACTGGTCGCGCGACCTCATCGGAGACGCCAAATGAATTCTACCGCCCTCACCAAGCTCGCGTCGGCCAGTGTCCTTGCCTTGTCGCTTGGACTTGCCGGATGCGCCACCAAGCTCAATCTCGAAGCGCCCTATGATGAGATGACGTTCGAGAAGGCGCTTCCAGAGACCGATCCGCCGGCGCCGGTGCAGGTCGTTGAAACGCCAAAGGTCCTGCCCTTGCCGGGTCAGTTGAAGCCCTTTCCAACAAAGGCCGGCAAGGAGGAAAAACTGCCGCCGGAGCAGGCGATCGCCAAGGCAAACAAGGCGGCACGGATGGAGCCGACGCGCGCCGGATACATCAACGCCATCCAGGTCTACCCCTGGACGGAGGGCGCGCTCTACCGGCTGTATGCCAGTCCAGAGAAGGTCTCGACCATCGCGCTTCAACCCGGTGAGGAACTGATCGACGTCTCTACAGGCGATACGGTTCGCTGGGTAGTCGGCGATACCTCGAGCGGGCAGGGCAACTCCCGGCGTGTGCACATTCTGGTCAAGCCAACGCTTCCGGATATTCAGACCAACCTCGTAGTCCTGACCGATCGGCGAGCCTATCACCTCGAGCTCGTCTCGACCAAGCAGACCTACATGGCGTCGATCTCGTGGACGTATCCGACGGACACGCTCGTTGCCCTTCACAAGCAGAATGTCGCAGCACAAGAAAGGGAGGAGCGGGTCGCCGATCGCGGCGTGCGGCTCGACAGCCTGAACTTCCGCTATCGGATTGAAGGAGACGATCCGCCGTGGCGTCCGCTGCGCGCCTTCGATGACGGCCGCAAGGTCTACATCCAGATGCCGTCCGGCCTGTCACAAGGGGAGGCACCGCCCTTGTTCGTCGCTGGAGCCGATGGCCGGCCGAACCTCGTCAACTACCGGGTCCGCGGCACCTACTACATCGTCGATCGGATGTTCGGCGCCGCCGAGCTTCGCCTTGGCGAAGATCCGCAGCGCATCGTCCGGATCATCCGCATCGACGCGCGACCGGTGTCGCAGGTCTTCAACACCAGGAGCGCTTCATGACCACCGGGTTGGATCAGGATCCGGAGCCGCTGGAACTGCGAGCGCGTCCGCGGCCCGTTCGACGCCTCAACAGGCGCGCCCTCATGATCGGCTGCGCGGTCGCGGCGCTGTTTGTCGGTGGGGCGATCCTCATTGCGCTCCGACCGCTCTCCTTCAAGCCGTCGGAGCGGACAGAGCTTTACAATACTGACCGCAAGCAGACCGCCGAGGGCTTGAGCAAGCTGCCCAAGTCCTATGAGGAACTGCCGCCATCGACGCCGCGGCTTGGACCGCCGTCGCCCGGGGACATTGGCCGGGCCTTTGCCGAAAACGAAAAGAAGGCCGGCGTGGCATCGGACGCGGGCTTCCGGACCAACCCGGAGGAGGATGCCGAGAGAGCCGAGCGGATCCGTCAGACGCGGATTGCACAACAAGCAAAGGAGTCGGGACTGTTCGTCCGCCTGTCAGAAAAGCAGGAGAAGCGCAAGCAGGCAAGCACGACGGAAGCGCCGGCTGCTGCCCCATCCGCATTCCGGCCTTCAACGCCAGATACAGGACCGTCCGCCGCGGAACTTGCAAAGGCGGCACAGGCGATGGTCGACCGCTCCAGCGAAATCATTCCCTCGTCGCAGGCGCGAAAGCTCGCCTTCGTGGGAGCGAAAGCCGACACGGAGACCACCAATCCCCACGCGCTCAAACCAGCGCCATCCACCTATGCCGTAATGGCAGGGTCGATCATCCCAGCAAGCCTCGTCACGGGCCTGAATTCGGACTTGCCCGGCACGACCATCGGCCAAGTCACCGAGAACGTTTACGACACGGTAACCGGCGAGCATCTCTTGATCCCGCAAGGGACAAGGATCGTCGGCAAGTATGATAGTGTCGTCGCGTTTGGCCAGAAGCGGGCGCTGGTCGTCTGGAGCCGGCTCATCCTGCCGAACGGCAATTCGATCGTGATCGAGAACCTTCCGGCTACAGACGTTGCAGGCTATGCCGGGCTCGAGGACCAGGTGGACTTCCATACCTGGCAGTTGCTCAAAGGCGTGGCCTTGGCGACCCTGATCGGGGTGGGGACCCAACTATCGATTGGCAACGACGAGAGCGATCTCGTGAAGGCGCTGCGTGAAAGCACGCAGCAAACGACCAATCGTGCTGGCCAGCGTCTCATCGAACGCGAGCTCGACGTGCAGCCGACGATCACGGTGCGGCCGGGTTGGCCGTTACGGGTGATTGTTTCGAAGGATCTGGTGCTGAAGCCGTATCAGGACGTTCAGACAGCGGCGAAAGGCAGGTGAGCGATGAAGCTTGCAAAGCTGCCTGATCGGACGCCAGTGAAGATGGGCGTCGTGCTTACGCCAAGTCTGGCGCAGCGGCTGCGCGAGTATGCGGTGTTCTATGAAGAAACTTACGGTAACAAGGAAGAAGTAGCGGAGCTGATACCGTTCATGCTCGAGGCATTTCTCGATGGTGATGTAGCCTTCAAGAAGGGGAAGAAGAAGGTCGATGGCACCATATCGTCTTCTAGTGATTGAAAGGGCTTCCACTGATGGAGAGCTCTGCCCTTTGAGCGAGTGCGGCCCTTACATGTTCGATGGATGCTTCCAGCGATCTCAAGAGCCCGCTAAGTTCGCTTGCAGGTAATTCTTCTAGACGAAGACTATCCCTATCGACAGTCTGTGAAACCAGGCGATCGATTGAGACGATCGAGCGGGCCCCCTCCAAAACCGATCCGGAAGACCCGTAGATCTGAGACACTATTTCGCCGGACGCACTAATCGTTGTGACCAGCTCTAGGCCGCCCGCGATTCCCTGTTCGAGCGCTTCAACGGGAAGTTCAACGCTTGCCAAAATGGAATCAACCCCGTCAGCCCGATAACCGATACGAAGGAGCCGCCCGTCGGTGAAGGAGACCTGCTCCACGAACGGTTTAGCCAACGGGGCTCGCGCATAGGTCATCTAAAACTTCCCAACGAGGTACGAATAATACCTAGTATACTAGGTGGAGATCAAGTGACGTTTAAGGCCGTCTTGCCGCATGAAGTTGCGGCGGGTGGTAGCCCAAAATCTTCGACGCCAACGACGGAAGAGCGGCCTTTCCCAAGAGGAACTGGCCGATCGCGCCGGCCTGAATCGCAACTACATTGGAATGATAGAGCGAGAGGAAAATTCGCCGACTGTTGATGCTCTCGAGCAAATTTCAGAAGCGCTTGGGGTTGACCCTGTTATCCTATTTCAGGCGCGATAGCTGCTGTACCGCATAGCTCAGCGAAAGCTGCGGACCGATCAGAAATGGACCGCTCCTACTTGACCCACGCCCGGGCCCAACGCGCCGTGCGGGCACGGCGATCATTGTTCGAAGAGCCGAGACGCCGAAGGCGGCTTGGTGAGCGAGGCGAATAGAACCTGTTTCTTACGAAACTGGATGCCGCCGAATAGGCGACCGGTTTTGTCGATTTGTGGGTGTGATACTCTTCCAAAACTACCGGAAGGATGGCAGGTTTTCCAGATTCGATTTATCGTATTTCGGGTGACCCATGTCTCTGCCGCCGCTCTATAAGTATCTCAACGTTCAAGGCGCCAAGCTGACGCTCGCCAATAAGTGCTTCAAGTTCGCAAAACCGTCTGAGTACGACGATCTTGAAGATATGACGACACAGAGCTTGTTTCCGGACAAACTGGAGAAGGCGCTGGCAACCATGCCGGACGGCTTTGTCGATGCCATTATGGCTAACCTCTACGCCCCACCGACGTGCGCGCCGAAGCTGCGGCCGGCAGTGGTGACGATGCAAATGACGTTTCGTGCTAACCCGCAGCTCGCTCCGATCGTAGCGGCGGGACTGAAGGAAGATCCGGAGAAGGCCGGGCTTGGCATCGAGGTATGGAAGACGCGGTCTGAAGCGTTTGTGAACGAGACGAATGCGTTCATGCAGAACTATCGCGTGTTCTGCGTGACGACTGACAAGGCCTCCGAACGCATGTGGAAAGAGTATGCCAAAGAACACCAAGGCATCGCCTTGCGGATCACGCCGAGCTTCGAGAAAGATTCGAAGTACCTGAAGTTTGCGCCTGTGACCTATCAGGAGAAGCGACCTCCGATCTTCGCCAAGGTGGCCGACTTCGCTGCGGAGTCGCTGTTCGGCAATCAGACCGAACGGGCGCGCACGGTGCTGGAAGGGATCATCTACGCCAAGACCAATGCCTATAAATTCGAAAACGAATACCGACTGGCGATTCCACTTGGCGAAGGGGAGGAGGATTACCGGACGCAGCCCTTCCACCCCGAGGAGATTACCGAGCTCTACCTTGGTGCGGCTATGAAGGATACCGACAAGCAGGAGATCGTCGCCACGGCTAAGGCGCTCAACCCGGAGATAGCAGTCTTTCAGGCCAAACAGGACGCAAAAGGGCGGATCAGCTTCGACGCGGTCTGACGGGGGCTATCGAGAGGAAATACTGGGCGGCGCAGGACGAGGTCTCGAAAGTGCCACGAAAGGCCAGCTCGGGCGAATTCACAGGGCCGGGCGGCAGGTCCACGAAAATGGATTGAACTGAGATTGCAAGCTAAAATATTGATATAAGTGATTTATTTTCTTTTGGTTGTGTAATTGGGATCAAGCGCGCCATTTTTTCTAGAACGACTTCCGTTTTTTTCTGCGTTGGAACGCTCTCCCTAAGAGGCAGTGTTCAACAGCGAGGTATATCGCGCGATGGCGAAACAGGGCGAGGATACGCCGCCTCCAGATCCGGGTGATCTGGATGGTTGGAGGAAGGTGGTTGCGTCCGGCTGGGTCGCGCGGTTTTCCCCCGAATCTCTGGTAGCGGCGCTGCAGGACCTTGGGCCGGGCCTCGACCCCGCGGTCCGGAATCCGATTGCGCAGCATTTGAACCTCATGCTGATGCGGTGGCTGCGGCGTTACATCGGCCTTAATCATCCGGCCGGCGGTGAGGATGTGATCCTCCGTACCCACTACGACATCTTCGTCGCAATGTTGGACAAGAAGTCCGCCGATGGAAAGGCCCTGCGCGTCGAGTTCTGGGCGCGCGCGTCGTTCCGAGCGAAGGACGCGATTGCCAAGGAGTATCGCGACAGTCGGATTCCGCTGACGCACGAGCCGAAGAAGAAAGGAGCAGCCAGCGAAGACGAGGTGCCGCTTGATGAAGAGAAAGCGGCTGAGGTCGGGCAGCTCGTCAGACCAAGCGAGCAGGACGAAGAAACGGAGGATGCAAGCGGGTTTGTAGGCGACGACGCCATATCGAATACGGGCCATCCTGGCGCTGCATTGCTCGAAGGGCTGATTCATTTCGAGGAGACGATGGATGTCGAGAGGGTCTTCGCCCACATCAAGGATTTGGATTGGCGCAAGCGCCTCGCATTTCGGTTGCATATGGAGAAAGTCCCGGCCGGGTCGACGAAGGGATACTCGATCGCCAGGGCCGTCGGGCGCAGCTCAAAGACCGTCGAAAAATGGATCAAGGAGATTCAGGACATTCTCAGGAAAACGAGGGAAGTCCAGGAACTGACAGGCAAGAAGGTGGGAGAGAGATCATGAACGAAAGCGCGAAAAGGGAAGAACGGGACGCCATCCTGATCGCCTTTCATCAGGAGTGCGAGAAGCCGACCACGGAACAGATCATCGCATGGGTTGAGCGATACCCAGAGTACGCCGAGGATATCCGGGCTCATGCGGCGGTAAGCCTCGATTGGGCGGCGCGCCAGACGGACGCGGACGTTGAGGTCAGCCAGTCCTTGCTTGACCGTGGGTTCAGCAATGCGTTGAACGCTTTTTACGGGGCTGAGCAGAGGGCAAAGGCCGAGGCCAATGTTAAGTCGTTTCAGGAGTTGGCGACGGCGCGCAATATCGATGTCGTTCAGATGGCGCGCGAGATGGACATCGCGCGCGGTGTTTTGGCGGCGTTGTTTAACGGGCTAATGTTGCCGCCCATCCGACAGCGGCTCGTTGAGCATGTCTGCCGTCTGCTTGCGATAACGCGCGATGCCTTTGACGCGGCGCTGGCGCTTGTCCTGAGTCAGCCAAGGTTTGGTCACGCCAAGGCGAGCACGGCGCCAACCGTTCGTGCGCGGCACTGCGATGAAATAATCCGGGACAGTCCAATGACCCCGGAACGGCAGCGATATTGGCTGGAAGAGGATTGATTTGTGGACGCCTGGATCGACATACGGCGCAAGGCCCGCGAGTGCCACGCGAAGGCATTGAAAGAGACGAACGGCGACCGCCGGGCGGACAAAATCATTGCCGCTGCACTGAAGCTCGACGATCTTGAGGTCGAGGGACATGACTTCGAGCCCGGCCTGTTGGGCGCGCTGGATCGCGCGTTCCGTCTGGTCAAGGTCAAGAAGGGCCTTGATGAGGCGGAAAAGCTTGTGGTGATCGCACACGAGATCGGTCATTTCCATCTGCACCGCGATCCCCACAACGAAGTGACTGCGAGGCGACACGGTTTGGGTGGCGATCCCGTGGATAGCGGCGCGGGCAAAGTCGAAGGTTATTCCCCGCACGAGCGGAAGGAAGTGCAGGCTGATATCTTCGCAGGTGAGTTCGTTTGCCCTGGCGACTGGTTGCGCGAGGAATTTGTTAAGGAGAACCGACGGCCCAAGGCGATCGCAAGAAAGCTTGGCGTGCCGGTATCGCTGGTGATGAACCAGATGGTGCGCGCCGTTTTGCTTCCGCCCGTTGGACCCGCACCGGAAGTCGCCCCGGCCGTGGTACATGATCTCGATGCTAGCCAGCAGGCAGCCGTCGTATGGAACGGTGGGCCGCTGCTGGTGGAAGCGGGCCCCGGTACCGGCAAGACGCGTACCCTGGTCCGCCGAGTTCAGCACAAGCTGGAGAAAGAGGCGAGCCCGGCCTCGTTTCTGGCGCTGACCTTCTCCCGCAAAGCATCAGAAGAGATGCGCGAGCGTATTGCTGGGATGAACCCCGATGCTGCCATCGAAATGTGGGTCGGGACGTTTCACCAGTTCGGGCTGGAACTGGTAACTAAGTGGCCATTGCGGTTTGGGCGCACGAGCAATGTGCGGACGCTCGATCAGACGGGCCAGCTTGAATTGCTGGAAGCCAATCTAGAAAAGTTGCCACTCAAGCATTTTCAGAACCTCTATGAACCGGCCTACGAGCTCGTGCCGGTGCTACGTGTGATTTCGCGCTGCAAGGATGAATTGATCTCACCCGATCAATACGAAGCGGCCGCGGAGGCGTTCAAGCGTACGGCGCGCACCGAAGAAGAGCATGAAGATGCCGACCGCGCACTGGAGGTCGCGGCGATTTATCGCATTTATCAAGATGAGCTGAAGAAAGCCGATGCCGTTGATTTCGGCGATCTGGTCGCGATGGCGGCCGAACTCGTAAAGGAGCATCCCGAAGTCCAAGCCTACGTTGCTGGCTTCAGACACATTCTTGTCGATGAGTTTCAGGACGTCAATTTCGCGAGCGCCGAGCTACTCCGCGCGTTGACCAAATCAGGCGTCGATGTCTGGGTGGTCGCCGATCCGCGCCAGTCGATTTACCGCTTCCGCGGCGCCGAGCCGTCGAACGTGTCGACGTTCGAGGGGGCCTTCGGCGGCAAGCGTCAAGCGCTAGCCAACAACTATCGCTCGCTGGCGCCGATCGTGAACGCTTTCGCCCGTTTTTCGGGCTCGATGGGCGGTGGTGGTATGAGAGGTGCATGGACCGCCACGCGCGGCGGCAGTGGTGCGGTCACCGTGACATCGGCTCCAACGCTTTCTGCTGAAGGCGAGGCAATCCGTAGTCGGATCGAGGAGTTACGGAACGCAGGTATCCCCTATGCCGATCAGGCGATCCTTGCGCGCTCGCACCTCAGTCTCGGACGCGTTACAGGCATTTTGGAGCAGCTCGGCGTCCCTCTTCTCTATCTTGGTGACTTGTTTGAGCGCGCAGAAGTGCGCGATTTGCTGTCGCTGGTCAGCATCGATGCTGAGCGCGGGGGGATCGGCCTCGTCCGTGTCGCAAGCCTTCCTGACTACGGTGTTGCTAGGACAGACGCGCTGGCGGTCATAGCCTGGTCGCGGGAGAATAAGGAATCGATATTCGAGTCACTAAAGCGTGCGGACGAGATTGAAGGACTCTCGGAAGAGAGCCGAAACGGTTTGAAGCTGCTGGGGAGCGAGCTTGATGGGCTTCAGAACGCTTCCCCGTGGGTGCTTCTAACGGCATGGCTGTTTGAGCGGAGCAACTACCTCCACCGGCTGCTTGGAGGCCAACCAGCGATAGCCCAGCAACAACTGATCGCGATCTATCAGTTATTGAAAGTGTGCGGGGAATATGCCGCAACGAACGAGACCAATCGCAAGCGATTTCTCGATCGCATACGGCGGATCGAGGCGCTGAATGAGGACACGGCGTATCGAGCGATATCATCGGAAGCATCGGAGATTGATGCGGTACGGGTGATGACCATCCATGGTAGCAAGGGACTGGAATTCCGCGCGGTGCATCTTCCAGTCGTCGCTACGGGTTACATGCCAAGCCCCCGGCGCGGTGCGCGTATCGAACCTCCGCCGACGCTTCAGCGACTGGCGGTTCAGCCGAGCGGACACGAGGCCGAGGAGGAATGCCTGTTTTTTGTCGCGCTGTCCCGCGCGCGAGACGCGTTGTCGTTGACTCGGGCCGAGCGTTACACGGCAAGCCGGGGGGCAAAGCCTTCAAAGTTTCTCGACTCGTTGAACGGCTTCGTATCGACCCGGACCTTTGCGGGCTCTGGCAGATCCTATGCCGCCGAACGCGAGCGAACGCCAGTTGAGGCGAAGGACGCCTACGCAGAGCGTGAACTTGAAATCTATACGCAGTGCCCGGCGCGGTATCGGAACGAATTCGTTGACGGATTACGTGGCGGCCGCGATGAATCGGCGTACATCCGGTTTCATCGTTGTGTCTACATGACGGTCGGTTGGCTGGAAACGCAACGGGAAAGCGGAAACGCCGTAACGGTGGCCGGCGCGCTGCAACATCTAGCCGAGGTCTGGGCCGAGGAGGGGCCCGTCGGTCACGCCTTCGAGAAATTCCATCGTAGCAACGGCGAAGGGATGGTCCGCAAGATGGCAGAGACGATCGCCATGGAGAAGGTGACCTACGCGCGCGGCGAATGGTCAATTCTGGTCGGCAAACGGCACGTGCTCATCACGCCGGACCGCGTCCTTATAAATGCGGATGGATCGGTTCGAATCCAGCGTATTCGCACCGGCAAGAAAACCAAATCGGAAGCAGACAAGCGGATCTATGCCTTGCTGCGGAAGGGAGCCGCGCAAGAATTCCGCGGACGGCGCGTGTCTGTCGAAGCCTTTTATCTCGCCACTGGCGAAGTGATGCCGGTGCCGGCCAAGAACGATGACAAGCTTCTCGCCGAATATGCCGATGCCATTGCTGGTATCGAGCGTGGCGAGTTTCACGCTGTCCCTGAGGCGCGGCGCTGCCCGAACTGTTCCAGCTACTTCATCTGCACGGGCGCCTAAGGCGACTTCCGTTTTTTTGAGCGTCGCGACGCTTTCCTTAAGAGGGGCAATGAGCCCCGGAAAGGAAAGTAATGACGAAGCACATCATTTTCATTCAAGTCCAGGCGCGGCCCGGCATTATCGAGGCGGAGGTCATTGAAGCCGCGACGATCGGCGAGCTGCGCGCTGCAATCGAAGCGGTGGGCGTGACGCTCGACGCCGAGACCCACATCTTCATCGACGAGGCGGAAGAGCCGCTCCACGGCGAGCACCACCATGCGGTGCCGGGGCTCAAGCGTGGCATGCGCGTGCATGTCAGCCGCTGCAAGCGCATCAAGACGACCGTCCATTATCTCGAACGGTCGGCTGAGCATGAGTTTGCACCCGGAGCGCGCGTGCGCGCGGTGAAGGCTTGGGCGGTGCACACCTTCAGGCTGACCCCGAAAGACGCGGCCGAGCACGTGCTCCAGATCTGCCAGTCGACGAAGCGCCCTGCGGCGGACACGCCGTTGCACGAGCTGGTTGAGGGGCACGCCTGCTCCCTCTGCTTCGATCTCGTGCCGGAGAAGCGGGTCGAGGGCTGACATGAACGCACCGCTGCCTCCCGATCGCGTTCTTCTCGAGCTTGATCTGGTCGCACCGGCGTTCCGGTGCGGCGAGATCGAAGGCCGCTTTCGCCACGAATCGACCGAGTGGCCACACGTGGTGATCGCCGTCGCGGCTCCGCCGCGACCCGGTGCGCCGGGGGAGTTCGGCTTTCGCTTCAACTGTTCGGGGTATCGCCGGACGCCGGTGACGGCGCAGCCCTGGGATATCACGGCCTCCCGGCCGCTGCTGCCGGCGCGTTGGCCGACGGGGCCGCAATTTGTCTCGGCCGTGTTCCGGCCGGACTGGAAGCACGGGCAGTGTCTCTATCTGCCGTGCGACCGCATGTCGATCGAGGGACATGACAACTGGCGCAACGAACATCCGAGTCGGCTCTGGCAGCCGGATCGCGGGATCATCTGTTACCTGGAGCAACTCAATGGGCTTTTCTTTGAAAGCGATTATTCGGGCATTCGCGGCGCCTAGTCACCTGTTGCGGTGTCCACCGCAGCTCTGGCGCGGGATCATTTCCGAACTCGAACGCCGCGGCGAAGGCCGCCATGAGGCCGGCGCGTTCCTTCTCGGTGTCGATGACCGCGGTCGGAAGGAAGTGCGGGAGGTGGTTTACTACGATGATCTTGACCCCCACGCCTACGACACCGGCGTCTGCGTGCTTCACGGCGACGCATTCGCACGGCTCTGGTCTCTTTGCCGCGAGAAGAAACTGACGGTGGTCGGGGATGCACACACCCATCCGGGCACGGCGCTCCAGAGCCACTCCGACTGTACCAACCCGATGGTCGCGCGCGCAGGCCATATCGCGATCATCGTGCCGGAGTTCGCGCGCTGGCCGATCGGGCCGGGCAAGCTCGGCGTCTATGAATACGTTGGCGATCACACCTGGCACGACCGGGGTGGCCTCGCGGCATCCCGGTATTTCTACCGCGGCTTCTGGGCATAATGGAGGAATACAATGCTTGACGCGTCAACCCTTCATCGCGGCGCGAAATATTTCATGGACAGTGGGCGCGCTGCCACGCACGACGAAGCCATGGCGCTGCTGCGAAGCTTTGGCCTCACCATCTACGTCGGCGCCTCGATCGCATCGTCGCGCGAGGAGCAGATTGCCTTGCTGACGCTCGTTAATGTCGCACGACGAAGTTTCCTTGGCGGCGTCGAGGTCGTCGGCTTGCCGGACGCCAAGCCGCTGACGCGTTTGACGAGGGCGCGTTCGCTCAGCCGCGCCGTCGCTGATTACAAAGGGCGAGTCGTGGCACAGGCCAACCCTGCATGGCCGGCAGCCATCATTGGCGGCAGATCTAAGCCGAAGACAAAGCTTCCCGTCTGGCGTCTCAGGTGGTCGGGGTGGCGCGGCGGCGTCGTGCCAGCGGATGCAGGTGACAATAGGCCGAACGATGCGGCGATCGCGTTGGCACCCGTGCTGGCAGCGGCATGTTGTGCGGCTGAGGCCTTCGCTTGGCACGCCACGGACCATGTGATGGCTGGCCACCGGCCCCTGGGCCTTTCACTGTGGAATCCCGGTGCCGATTGGCTGGTACCGGATGGTTCAGAGCCGGCGCTTGCCTGGCTCCCGTCGTCACTTTGGCTGATCGGCCTTGGCAATCTTGGACAGGCCTTTGCCTGGTTGTTGGCGGCGCTTCCCTACGCCGACCCTAAGATGGTGAAGCTACTCTTGCAGGACGACGACCGGCTCGCAAAGTCGAACGACAGCACGTCGCTCTTGTCCTTCGTCGGTGACGTCGGCCATCGCAAAGCGCGCAAGATCGGTGCTTGGCTCGATGCCCGGGGGTTCGACACCTATCTGTTGGAGAGCCGGTTTGGAAAGTGGACGACGCGTACGGCGGACGATCCGGCCGTAGCCCTGTGCGGCGTCGACAACCCGATCGCGCGTGCTGCATTGGATTATCCGGGCTTCGGACTAGTGGTTGAGGCGGGTCTCGGCGCAGGACCGGAAGCCTTCCGCAGCCTGTCCATGCATACATTCCCGTCGTCGCGCCGAGCTGCGGATATCTGGTCCAAGGATGTCAGCGCGGCGACGGCCAATGTCGAAGATATGCCAGCCTACAGGGCCATGAAGACGGCAGGTGCGGATGCGTGCGGCCTCACTCAGCTTGCGTCGCGAACTGTCGGCGTCCCGTTCGTAGGATTGATCGCTGGCGTGTTGGTGATCGCCGAACTCCTGCGGCGGCTTCACGGCGGCATCGCGCTCGAACTGGCGGCTGGATCGGCCTCGGCGCTGGAAGGCTTCGAGATGGTGGCGGTGCCGGGCGATCCTTACGCATTCGGGCATGCGCCTGTCGCAATGTAAGGAGCCGGACGGCGCGTAGCACGCTCTCTAGGGAGCTGAACCGCGGGCGCTCGCTTGTGTTTGACATGGGCATAGTTTTAAGCTGTGCCCGCGTTCTATCTCCGGTTGACGATATGGAGCGGCTTTCCTAGCTTCGGACATGTTTGAGATCACGGGCGACGATATTGCGGCTTTGAACGACACGGACCTGCGCATCCTCGTGGGCCGCCTGTGTGAAGCCGAGCTACGCCGAGGAGGCCTCTCGGTCTCCGCAGTGACCTATGGCGGAAATCAAACCGCCAAGGATGGCGGCCTGGATGTCCGGGTGGCGGCACCGGCCGGATCGGCGGTCAGTGGCTTCATTCCCAAGCCCGAGACCGGGTTTCAGGTAAAAGCACAGGATATGTCCCGAGGCGATATTCTCACTGAGATGAAGCCTAAGCCGGCACAGGTGCTGCGCGCCTCGATTATCGAGTTGGCCGATCTGGGCGGAGCCTACGTCATCGTCAGTTCCAAGGGCTCGGTGGCGGAGACCGCGCTGAAAGAGCGTCGGGCAGCAATGGCAGATGCACTTGCCGGCACATCGGCCGCTGGCAAGCTTGTTCTGGACTTCTACGACCGAAACCGCATGGCGACGTGGGTCCGCGACCACGCGGGCGTTATCCCCTGGGTACGCGAAAAAGTCGGCAAGGCCGTGCCGGGATGGAAGTCATTTGGGTCATGGTCACTTGCCCCCGAGGGCGCTGACAGCAGCTACCTCTTTGACGAGCACGCGCGTATTCACACGGGCGACAAAGATGAGGGCGACGGCATCTCCGCGATTGAGGGTATCAACAAGATTCGCGAGGTGTTGTCGAAGCCAGGGCGCGTGGCCCGGCTGGCCGGCTTGTCGGGCGTAGGTAAGACCCGCTTGGCAGAAGCGTTGTTCGATCCATCGGTGGGGCAAGCGGCTCTCGATCCCTCCCTTGCGATCTACACCAACGTTGCAGACGAACCCAATCCACCGCCGGTCGGATTGGCATCGGACCTGAATGCCAACAAGACCCGCGCGATCCTCGTGGTCGACAACTGCCCTCCGGAGCTGCACCGAACGCTCTCGGAGGTCGCACGCGCGCAGGGATCTTCCATCAGCGTCATTACCATCGAATACGACATTCGTGACGACCAGCCGGAAGGCACCGACGTCTTTCGCCTTGATACCTCATCGGTCGAGTTGATCGAGAAGCTGGTGGCGCGGCGCTATCCCGATTTGTCCCAGGTCGATGCCCGCACCATCGCCGTATTCTCCGATGGCAATGCGCGAGTCGCGCTAGCGCTCGCCGCGCGCATCGAAAAGACCGAGCGTGTCTCGGAGTTAAGCGATGAAGAGCTGTTCAAGCGCCTGTTCCAGCAGCGCCATGACCCCGATCCATCGCTGCTGCTGGTCGCGCAAGCGTGTTCGCTGGTCTATTCCTTCGAGGGTGAAACCCTTGACGGCGACACGGCCGAGCTTCCAATTCTCGGGCAACTGATCGGAAAGACGGCGGACGAGGTTTATCACGGTGTTTCCCAGTTGCTTGACCGCGACCTCGTTCAGGCACGTGCGCAATGGCGCGCTGTCCTGCCGCACGCCATTGCGAACCGCCTTGCCAAAATGGCGCTTCAAAACATACCGCCGGCCCGGATCGCATCCTTGCTGGTCGACAATTCGTCCGAGCGCTTGCTGCGTTCGTTCTCGAGGCGGCTTGGCTATCTCGACGACAGCAAGCAGGCGCAGGCTATTGTCGGAGGCTGGCTGGCACCGGGCGGACTTCTCGGCGACGTGAGCGACCTCAACGAATTCGGTCGCGCGATTTTCGCAAACATCGCGCCGGTAGCGCCCGAGGCCGTTCTAACGGCAATCGAGCGTACGGTCGCATCAGGCGACGAGGAGACACTGAAGCGCTGCAAACATTTTGTGCGTCTGTTGCGGTCGCTTGCGTATGAGCCAAGGTTCTTCGAACGCGCGGTCGCTGCTTTGAAAAGGTTTGCGGCGCTTAATCCGGAGAGCGATAACGAGAGCGACGCCAATCGGGTCATTGAGTCATTGTTCTATATCGTTCTGTCCGGGACCCACGCCCCCATAGATATGCGGATCAAGGTGGCTGAGGAGCTTTTGTCATCCAGCGATGAGAAGGAGCGTGCGATCGGCGTCGCAGCGGTGGAGTCGTTGCTAAAGACCGATCATTTCATGTCGAGCTATGATTTTGATTTCGGCGCCCGTTCGCGCGATCATGGTTATCACCCGGCCCATGGCGAGGTCCGCGCATGGTTTGATGCGACGCTGAAGTTGGTGCGTAGCGTGGCTCTCTCAAATGGCCCGGCCGCACCAGCAATCAAAAAGGCGGTTACGCAAGAGTTTCGGGACCTGTGGAGCCGTTCGGGTCGGGCTGAGCAGATTGACCAGCTTGCCCGTGACATTGCAGGCGCGTCGTTCTGGCGCGACGGGTGGGTCGCAGCGCGTGAGACGCGCCGGCTGGATGGCTTCGCCATGACGCCCGAGCTTCGGAAGCGCCTCACGGAGCTGGAGGAGTTTCTTCGTCCAAAGGACCTTGTCAATCGCGTGCGAGGCCTCGTCTGCGGGCAGCGCGGAGGAGCGCTCGATCTCGAAGATTTTGAGGATAAGGACGAGGATGAGGGCGAGGGCCCCGGCGCCGTCGGCCCGGTCGTGAGGCCTCGCAAGCCGCGCGAAAGCTATGAAGTGCGGGCGGCACGTGCGGGCGCAGCCATTAGGGAGCTAGCTCATGATGTTGCCGCGGATGAAAACGCGTTCCATACGCTCCTGCCGGAGCTCATGAACGGCAACGATAAAGAGCGGATGTTTGGTGCAGCCCTTGCCGAGGCCGCGGAAAATCCGCGAGCGATGTGGGATCAGGTCGTAAAGCACTATAGAGGGATGAAGGATGCACGGCTGACGCTGGTCGGCGGGTTCTTGCAGGGCCTGTTGAAGCGCGACGAAGCACTTGGGAACGTCATTCTTGATGAGGTCCTCTCGGACCCAACGCTCGGCGCGTCCTTTCCCTTGCTCCAAACGTCGGCGCCGATCGATGAACGAGCCCTTGGTCGCCTGCATGAATCCCTCGACCGCGGCCAAGCTCCGATTGAAGCATTCACAAATCTAGCCTACGGCCGCGCTTGCGAAAACGTGGCTGGACCCGCGTTGCGGGATTTCGTGCTTGCCATATCCCGCAAACCGGGCGGTGTGATGGTCGCGTTGGAAATCATTTCCATGCGCCTCCATTCTGACGCCGAAGCCAAGCGACTACCGGTAAGCGAGGTACGCGAGGCAGGACGGCGCATCCTTCAAAGCTTCGAATTCCACCCGGTAAAGGGCCGCGCGCACAGCGAAGATCACGAACTGGGGGTTGTCGTACGAGCAACGCTCGGCGGACCGGACGGAGCCGCCGTCGCGCGGGATCTTATCCGCAAATTCATCGCCGCCGCATCGAGACATGACGTCCGGGCCTACGATCATGACGACTTGATGAACAGTTTGCTGCGCGTTCATTCGGCCGAGGTGTTCGATGAACTGTTTTCGGGCACCGCTGCGGAGATCAAGCGAAATGTAAGCTTCTTCCAGAATCTCTCCCGGCATCGGCAGAACATCTTCGATGGCGTAACGAACGACGCCGTTTTGAAGTGGTGTGACCGCGAACCCGCCTCGCGCTATCCGCTCATGGCTTCTGTGGTAATCCTTTTCAGTGGCAAGGATGAGGACGCCGCGAGCGAATGGCGGCCCATTGTTGGCGAATTGCTCAAGAAAGCGCCGGACCCGTCGTTGGTTATGAACGAAATCGTGCGGCGCCTTTACCCGTCAATGTGGAGCGGGTCGCTTGCGACCGTGCTGGAGCAGCGGCAGAAGCTGCTCAATACCTTGCCGGGCGTAACGACGCCGGCGCTAGCCGCTATTGTCCGAGCCGCGAACGCGCGGCTCCAGAAAGACATCGACGCCGAGCGATTGAGTGAGCGGGACGAGGACAGGGATCGCAACAACCGATTCGAGTAGGTAGCGAAGTAAAACGGCGCATCAGCAGCACAGCTCATCGGGGCTTGCAATGTGCACAGTGCGTGCTCGGCGAGCGGTAAGTGTAGTGAGAATCGAGGCTGTCTTTGAGCGTCGTCGGATGAGAGTGGCCGACAATCCATTCTGGGGGGATATTCGATCGAAGCATAAACGTGAAATCGATCGGCGCTGACCAGTCGGGCGGATTGCACGCAACGCGTGCCCATTCGCGTACGATGGACAATCTGACTTTGGCGAAGCTCGGTATTGTCTACTAACCTTTTTCAATTCTAGTCCACATCATTCCTGATGTGGGGCTTAGCTCAAGTCGACTTCGGCCAGTCGAATTCCAGTTTTTCTGCCCAGGAGCCACGGATCAGATCGTAGGTGCTCGCGCTCTTCTTAAACCTCAAGGTCGGCTGACCGCGGACAGTTGTGTACTCGACCTTGTAGTAGATGCTGTTGAGGTCGTGCGTGAAGAAGCGGTTGAGCTTATCGGCGTTCGCGCGGGTGAAGAACAGAGCCAAGTCTTGAAGCCGTTCCTTGAATCTGACGATTTTTGCTTCGGCGTCCCGTAAAATGACGACGGCGGCGTGGCGCTGCTGCACGGACATCCCGACGATAAAATCTAGGGCGTCCTGGCCGTAGGAATCTGAGGCCACCGAGATCAGGGACCGATGGATATCGGGGCGTTTCTCGCAGCGTACTTCCACGGTGGGCACTAGGCCACTAGCGGGAGGCGGGCGCGGTTTCGAACGAAGTGCGTCAGAAAATCTCGGCCACAACCTTGAAGCCCTTTATGTCGGTCGGGACCTCACTGAATTTGATGACCTTCCCACCGGTGTAGGTATCGACGACGTGACCATTGAATGCCGCGAAGACATGGCCTTCTCCTAGCTCTTTGTGAGAGGTCAGGACAAGTATTGGGGAGAGCGAAATGGAGCTGTCGAACAGCTCTTCAATCGTCAGGCCCTTATGAGCTTCGTCGAAGTTGTCAGAGATGCCTAATGAAGGCAGCGCCTTGAGCCAGCACTTGGGAGGAATTCCCTCAAACTGCGTGAAGGGTCCGATCCCGAGGATTTCTGCCTGCTTGTTGATAGCTTCCATCACTTCTGAGATTTTCTTTCCTGTGATGGCTACGAGCGCTGTTGGCACGCAGAAAGTACCCTGAACCCAATCAGTCACATGATAAAGCCGCATTCAAAACCTCATCACTTTAGATCATGGGGAGCGGTCAGATCGACGTCCAGTCGAACTCCAGCTTGTCCGCTCAAGAGCCGCGGATCAAGTCGTAGTTGCTCGCGCCCCTTCTTAGACCTCAACGTCGGCTGGCTGCGCACGGTCGTGTAAACTTGTAAAAGCGACTGCGTTCTCACTGGCTGCAGTCGCAGCGTTGCCGCTCATCATGCTTGGCACCGCACTCTGTGGGTACTTCGGAGGCTGGCTGTTTAGTGTGGTCTTCCTGGCAATGTGGGGAGCGTTTCACCTTTGGCTGCAGCTGCCGCCGGATATGACCGGCGGGATGTTCGGAGGAGCGCTACGCTATCATCGTTTGGCAGGTGCATAGGCGGCCAGACTGGGCCGGGGGAGATCTGCCGCGAGACGAACTGCAAGCTTCGCCGGGTGCCTGAGGGTGCGGGAAGCGATCAATGGAGTTCGCAACGCAGTTTGGCTGGAGTTAGAGCGCTTCGTTTCGGACGATCTTGATACCGAAGCCTGACAGTCCCTTGAAGTGATGCGTCGACGACGTGAGGTGACGGATGGAGCTGATCTTGAGATCCCGCAGGATCTGGGCGCCGACGCCGATCTCGCGCCATTGCCGATTGCGGTCGTCTTCGCGCGAGCCGATCGGGCCTAGCGGAGCAGGCGGAACGCCCGCCGCGCCGTCGCGCAGATAGACGAGCACGCCGCTGCCATTCTCCTTGAAGCGTTGCAGAATGACGTTCATCTTAGCCTGTTCCTGACCTGAGAACAAATCGCGCAGGATGTTTGGTTTGTAGAAGCGCGTGAGGACGTTGGTGCCGTCGCCCAGTTCTCCGTAGATATAGGCGACGTGATGAATGGGGTCGAACGGCGAGCGATACGAATAGCCCCTGGAGCGGGCCGATCGGGCTCTCCGCCGTGACGCTCGAGACACGCTCGATCAGCACCTCGCGGGCCTGCCGGAAGCTGATGAGGTCAGCGATGGTGACCTGTTTCAGCTTGTGCTTGTCGGCGAACGCAGCGACTTGCGGACCCTTCATCACCGAGCCATCGTCGTTCATCAGTTCGCTGATGACACCGACCGGCTTGAGACCTGCCAGTCTGCACAGGTCGACAGCGGCCTCGGTGTGACCCGAGCGCATGAGTACGCCCCCCTCCTTTGCGATCAGAGGGAAGACGTGTCCCGGCCGGCAAAAATCGCCGGCGCCGGCGTTGGGGTTGGCGAGTGCACGGCAGCACGAGGCCCGTTCTTCGGCCGAGATGCCCGTTCCGTTATCCGGCCGGTAGTCCACCGACACGGTGAACGCCGTGGTGTGAGCCGAGTCGTTGTTGAGACCATCGGGTCAAGCCGCAGGCGTCTCGCGTTTTCGAGGGTAATCGGAGCGCAAACGATTCCCGATGTATGGCGGATGATGAAGGCCATCTTCTCAGCCGTGCACTGCGAGGCGGCGACGACGACGTCGCCTTCACCCTCGCGATCGTCGTCGTCGGTGACCACGACGATTTCGCCGTCGGCGAACGCCTGCAGGGCCGCGTCGATCGATGCCGTCATCTCGGTCGCTCTGCTCGCTGGAGCCGACGTGTGCTCGCGTTGGGTCGTGTGCGGACTGTCAGGCTCGCAGTGCCGCTCGAGCACTCTGCCGATCTTGACTTCACCATTATTGCTAACTGGCCGGAGCCCATGGCGGGGCGACTCATAGTCTTTCCACGCTGTAGCTGGGACAATTGGTGTCGAGCCCGATCGGCGCGTCGGACAGCAAAGGACCAGCTGCGTCGTATCGGGGTCTCGGGGAGCGCTCCAGAGGGCGCGAGGGGTTGGCGCAAGCCTTCACGGTGACCGGCCGATTGGTGTCGATCGGCAGCACCGTCTTGTACGAAATGCGCTTGAGGGCCAGATTTGATCGAATGCTGCTGACACCGGGGATGCGGGATAGTTTGTTGACGATGAGGTCTTCGAGATCTTCGATGTCGGCCGCCATGACGCGGAGCATGTAGTCGCTCTCACCGGTCATCAGATAGCATTCCATCACCTGGGCCAGCCGGTCGATGGATCGGGTGAAGCTCTCGAGTGACGTCTGGACCTGCTTTTCCAGCTTGATCTGGATGAAAGCCGTTACACCAATGCCGAGCACGGCGGGATCGAGAAGGGCGATCCGTCGATCGATCACGCCGAGTTTTTCGAGTGTTCTGACGCGAGCCAGACACGGCGACGGCGAGAGATTGACGCGTGATGCGAGTTCGACATTGGTCAAGCTCGCATTCTGCTGGAGCTCGTTGAGGATCTTGATATCTATTCTGTCGAGAGAGGTTGTCGACATCGCGTGTCTCCCAAATCTGGCAGTCTTCTTGCGGCGCTTATCACCATCGTTTGCGGGGCGATGACAATCGCGTGGTAAACGCTAATCGCAATTGCGCTTGTGGGATTTCGACAAATCGCCGACTTGTATCGAAAAACCGTCAACCTTGGGATTGTGCATTGCGATCAGAGTGTTAGTTGCCTTATTTCGATACATTTGTCGCACATGCGATATGCAGGCCGTTGATCCAACGGATCGATCACGATGTAACGGCCGGCGCTTCATCGAGTGGCTCCCCCTGGCACTTGACGGGATGTGCAGCAGAGCTTCGGTGTCGAGCATCGCAACTCTGCGGCCCTGTTTCGTACGACCGCCTTTCGCCGCGTGTGGCCGTGGTCCCAGGTCGCTGACCACACCGCCGGCGTTGCGCGAGACAAATGATTCGGCAGGAACGACAGGTCACCCTCGACGACCAGATAATGGCAAAGATCGGCCGGACGGAGAGCTGGATGAAGCGATCCGACAGGTCGCTGCAGCATAAAATGCTGATGAAGCTTCTGCGACACGCGTTGTTCAAGCAGTAATGCTGAGAGGCTCGAGCGACTATTCATCCACGATCGCATTAGGGCGGCGGACGGTTGGATTGTCGAGCGTGAAACTGAAGCAAGTCTATCTAACAGCGAACGATCCTGGACGCCTGGCCGAGTTCTACGAAGGCTTGGGTTTGAAGGTGCGCTTCGCTGATCCCGGTAAGTGGATCCAGTTCGTGAGCGATGCGGCTGCGTTCTGCGTCGCCGACCCGATGGAGTCCGCGTCGGAACAACTCAAGGATGCCGTTCTCGTCTTCGATGTCGACAACCTCGAGGCCGCCATGGAGCGTGCCGCAGCCATGGGTGCGCAAGTCGGCGCGGTTCGGGACATGGCCAGTCACGGCCGGGCGGTGAAGGTGCGGGATCCGGGCGGCAACGTCATCCAGTTCTATCAATCAGCCGGATAGCTCAGACGTTCACTGGGGCAGCGCTGCATGCCCGGACTCACAACAGACAAATAGGGCGCATCCATCCCATGAATCCAAGAGTCGTAGCCATGTCGTCCGCCACACCGCCGCTGTCCGAACCGAGCCCACTCGATGCCGCAGCATTCCGCGCTGCGATGCGCAACGTGCCGGGCACCGTGTCGATCGTCACGACAGGCCGGGCTCCGAACCGCCATGGTCTGACGCTGACGGCGGGCTGCTCGCTGTCGGCGGCTCCGCCCAGCGTGCTGGTTTGCGTCAATCGATCTGCCGGTGCGCACGACACCATTCTCGGCAGTGGGTCGTTCTGCTGGAATATTCTGGGGGTCGAGCATCGCGATCTGGCGCTCAAGTTTTCCGGGCAGGACGGCAGCAAGGGAGATATCCGCTTCGGCGACGGTTTGTGGTGCGATCTCAAAACCGGAGCGCCAAGTCTGATCGGCGCGGTCTGCAGCTTCGATTGCCGCGTGGTGAACGCTTACAGCGACAGCAGTCACACCATCTTCACCGGAGAGGTGGTGGCTCAGACGGCGAGAGCCGGATGTGATTCGCTCGTCTACATCGACGGATGTTTCGCCGCGCCAAAGGCGGTCTGAAACACAGGACGACGTCCGACGCCGCTACGTTTCCGCTACGGCCAAGATGGAACCGATCAGCATGCAAGGAAGACGAAGACTTTCCATCGCGCATCCATCAGCGGTCGGTCGCTGATGCTGTCGCTCTGGCTCAATGTAATCGCCGGCGGGGTGCTCATCGGGCTGGTTTACGGGCTCGTCGCGCTCGGCCTCACGATCATCTTCGGCGTCATGCGCGTGGTCAATTTCGCTCATGGCGAGATGGTCGTGTTCGGGATCTACATCGGATACTGGACCGTTCGAATCTGGGACGTCCCAATCGTTTTAACAGCCGCGATCGCCGCGGTCGTCATGTTCGTGTTCGGCTATCTGCTGGAGACGCTCGTCGTGAAGCGGTTCGTCAATCGGCCGCATCACTATCAGTTTATCGTCTTCATCGGCCTCTCACTGCTTTTCAGCGGCGTATTGCTGATGTCGTTCGGTCCGGATCCGCGGCCGACGGCGTCTCAGCTGTCCTTCCAGACCGTGAGCGTGGGATCGCTCACCTTGGATTGGGCCCGCATCCAGGCGGCCGCTACGGCCGGACTGCTGATCGCCGCACTGGGAGCTTATCTGAAGTACTCCGCATTCGGCCGATCGCTGCGGGGCGCCGCCAATAATCGACTGGGCGGACTGGTGGTCGGGCTGAACATCCCCCGGGTCTATGCGGTGACCTTCGGCATCGGATCAGCCTGCGCTGGCGTCGCCGGCGCATTGATCTCGCCGTTGTTCGATGCGCAGCCCTATCTCGCCGTCGACTTCACGCTGCTGGCCTTCGTGACGGTGATCGTCGGTGGTCTCGGCAGCTTCGGCGGCGCTCTTCTGGGCGGCCTGACGATCGGGGTCGCCGAAGCGATCGCGGCCTTGATGTTCACGCCGTCGATGAAAACAGCACTCCCTTACGCGCTCCTGATCATCATCCTGATTTTCCGTCCGAGGGGGTTTTTCGGTGCAAAGGACATCTGATCAAGCCAGCGACGCCAAGCGTTGGGGCGCCGGCGTTCTGGTCTTCGCCGCCCTGGCCGTGGTGGGTGGCATGTCCAACGCCTACGTCATCTCGCTTCTGACGATCGTCCTGTTGTTCACCTTCATGGGACAATCATGGAACCTGATGCTCGGGATCGGCGGGCAGCTATCCATCGGTCATGCGCTGTTCGTTGGAATCGGCGCGTATGCGGTGGCGATCCTGAACATCAAATACGGCGTCACCCCGTGGATCGGTCTGCTGCTTGGCGCGGTGATTGCGGGCTCCGTCGGCGCGGTGCTGGCGTGGCTGAGCTTCCGCTTCGAGGTCCGTGGCATCTATTTCGCGCTGCTCACGATCGCAGCCGCCGAATTCGCCCGGATCATGTTCGGCGGGTGGGATTATGTCGGCGGCATGCAGGGCCTGTTCTATCAGGCGCCGAGCGGCGCGATGGACCTCGGGATGCTGCGCGGTGACGCGCGGTTCTACTACTTCGTCGCGCTCGCGCTTGCGGCCATCGGCGTCGCGGGAACGGAGCTGATCTCGCGGTCCTATTGGGGCTATGTCTGGCGGGCGATGCGGGATGACGACGAGGCCGCCCGCGCGCTGGGCGTACGGACGTTTCGCCACAAGGTGCTGGTGGTCTCGATATCGGCCGCGACGGCCGCGATCGGCGGCGGCGTGCTGGGCCTAGTGCAGGGCGCGATCTTTCCGGATTCGATCATGGGCATGGCGATCTCGGTCGACGTACTGATCGGCCCCGTGGTCGGCGGATTGGGCACTGCATTCGGCCCGCTGGTCGGCTCGATGGCCGCAATCCCGCTGCATCACGCCATGGGGGCTCTCGGCGACGCCCTGGGGCTCCCCGGACTGAACAGCGTCGCTTACGGGGCGGTGCTGATCCTGGTCGTGTGGTTTCTGCCCGACGGCATCTGGCCGTCGATCGTCCGGCTCTACGGGGCGATCCAGCTGCCGGCGCGCGGCCGGATCCCACAACTGCGGAAGGTCGAGGAATGACCGCGCTGCTCGAAGTGAAGAACCTGACCAAAGCGTTCGTTGGATTGGTCGCGGTCAATGACGTCAGCTTCTCACTGCAGGCAGGCCGCATCACCGCCCTGATCGGACCGAACGGCGCCGGCAAAACCACCTGCTTCAATCTCGTCGCCGGGGCGCTGAGACCGACCGCCGGGCAGGTGCTGTTCGAGGGGCGTTCGCTCGAGCGCGAGCCGCCCGAAGCGGTGTGCCGCATGGGCATTGCGCGCACCTTCCAGATCGTCCGGCCGATGAAAGATATGTCGGTGCTCGAGAATGCCATGGTGGGTGCTTTCAGTTGGACGACGAGCGTCAAGGAGGCGCGGGACAAGGCGTATGAGTCGCTCGAAAATGTCGGGCTCGCCGGCAAGGCGAATGCCCGGACGGATCAGTTGACCTTGCCCGATCGCAAGATGCTGGAGATGGCGAAGGCGCTCTCGACGCGCCCCAAGCTGCTGCTGCTCGACGAAGTGATGGCGGGGCTGCGTCCGACCGAAGCGGCCGGCGTCGTCGGCGTACTGCACAGGCTCGCCGAGGGCGGATTGACGATCCTGCTGGTCGAGCACGTGATGCGGATCGTGATGGAGGTGGCGTCGACCGTGGTGGTGCTTCACCACGGCGCCAAGATCGCCGAGGGCAAGCCGTCAGAGGTGGTGGCGGATCCTGCGGTGCTGGAAAGTTATCTGGGGGCCGGCTTCCATGCCTGACGACACGCTTCTCGCCATCGACGACCTGAGCGTGGCCTATGACGGCTCCAATGCGCTGAACGGCGTGTCGCTCCGCATCGGCAAGGGTGAACTGATCTGCGTGGTCGGCGCCAACGGCGCCGGCAAGACCTCTCTGATCCGATCAATCGCGGGGATCGTGCCGTCGTCGCGCGGTTCCGTCAGGTTCAACGGAGTCGATATCTCGCGGCGACCGCCGTGGGACATTTGCGAGATGGGCATCGCTCAGGTCGCCGAGGGCCGCCAGATCTTCAGTGCGCTCTCTGTCGAGGACAATCTGCTGATCGGAGGCTCGCTGAAGCGGGCTAGGCACGACCGGGCAAACACACTCGAGTCCGTCTATCAGCTGTTCCGGCGACTTCGCGAGCGCCGCGACCAGCTCGCCGGCACGCTCTCCGGCGGCGAACAACAGATGCTGGCGATCGGTCGCGCGATCATGTCGAAGCCAGAAATCGTGATGTTCGACGAGCCGTCGATCGGGCTGTCGCCGGCGCTGACCGACGTAATGTTCGGCGTCGTCAAATCCCTCAACGAGCAGGGTATCACGGTCCTTCTCGTCGAGCAGAATGTCGCCAAGTCGCTCGCGCTGAGCAGCCGCGGCTATGTGCTTGAGAACGGCTCCGTGGTGTTGCACGGAGCGAGCCGCGATCTGCTCGAGAACCCCGATGTCCAGCGCGCCTATTTGGGGTTGTGAGGTGCGCCGTCTCGGCGAGGCGTCGGGCATTGTCACTCTCGTCGCGCCGCCGTGTGGTCCACCGCTCCCCGTCTGTTTTAGCCGCTCTCGCTTGGGTCACACTTATGAACACAGCCACTTCTCTCCTGATCGAGCGTGATCAAGACCTGGTCACGATCACGATGAACCGGCCGCCGGCCAATGCGCTAAATGCTCAACTCATCGTCGAGTTGCTGGAGGCGATTCGGCGCTTTGCCGACGACGAGAATCCGCCCGGCATCGTGCTCACCGGAGGCGGCGACCGCTTCTTCAGCGCAGGCGGCGACATCAAGGAAGTCGTCGGGATCGATGTCGCGAGGCCGCGCATCCGGTTCTTCCACGAACTCCTTGTGGCGATGGAGAACTATCCGGGTCCGATCGTCTGCGCCGTCCGCGGCTATGCGGTCGGAGGCGCCCTGGAGTTTCTGCTGCATGCGGACTATGTCGTGGCCGATGCGGCGTGCAAGATCGGGTTCCCGGAAATCAACCACGGCCTGCTGCCGGTGACCAAAGGCATGCGCCGGGCCGTCGAGAAGCTCGGCGTGCGGGCGGCGCAAGAGCTGCTGTATTGGGGCGAGCTCGTCGGCGCGGAACGCGCCGTGACGATCGGCGCCGTGAACGAGATCGTCGCAACCGAGGAGGTCGCGTCACGAGCGCGAGACGTGTGCAGCGCGTTGCGGCAGAAAGACCGCAAGCTGTTCCACGCCATCAAAAGATCGCTCAACCTCACCGCGCAAATGAGCGATCAGGCGCTCGAAGAAATGACCGTGGCCGACCTCGACGCCTATGTCACAGACGAGAGCTCGATTAATGTGCGGGCGAGGTTTTTGTCAAAGAACAGTAAGGGCTGAATGATGGCGCGTGGATATCCCGATCAGATCTATCTGGAGCAGATGAGCCACGAGGAAGTCGCCGCGGCGCTGGCCGATGGGTGCACGACGGTGTTGATTCCGTTGGGGGCCGTCGAGCAGCATGGACCGCATTTGTCTTTGGGCATGGATGCGGATCATGCCGATGCTCTGGCCGAGCGGATCGCGCGCAGCCGCGGAAACACGCTGGTGGCGCCGACCATCAGGGTTGGCTGCTCGTCTCATCATCTGCCATTCCCGGGCACGATCTCGCTACGGCCGGAGACGCTGGAAGCGATTTGTGTCGATTATTGCACAAGCCTGGCGCGGCACGGCTTCAAGCGCATCCTGATTCACTCGGGCCACATCGGCAATTTTCCGGTCCTGAAGGACATGCTCGGTCGCCTGCGCGGGGCCGTCCCCTCGGATGTTGCGATCCAGGCGTTCGTCGACTCGACGAAATGGATCGACACGTGGCGCGATGCGGTGCGTAAAGCCGGAGGAGACGTATTGGCCGTCGGCGGCCATGCCGATATCGCCGAGACGTCGATAATGATGGTCATTCGGCCCGACAGCGTCAGACAAGACCGCTTCGAGGTGGGCCATCTTGGCGGCTTGTCGGAGGCTGATCTCGAGCTGATGTGGAAGAACGGCATCCGATCGGTTTCGCATAACGGCGTGATCGGAAGTCCGTTCGGTTCGAGCCACAACATCGGCGAAGCGTGCCTCGCGGCGGTCGCCGAGTTGCTGATCAAGACCTTCGATAGCGAGGCCGGAGACGACGGCGCCAGCCGTTGACGGCAGCCCGTCCGCTGCGCGGCGAAGCTTCCCAACGTCGTCTGCCACGTTGCGAGTACTGACAGCATAAAATTCGGAAAGCGTTACTACGCAACGCGGCTTTCGGGCGAAAATATCGCCCCGCCTATGAAACCCTCTGGCATCTCGAAAGCTAAGAGGATTGAGACATGGCACTTACGTTTGGGTTCTGGTCTGAACAGGAAACCCAGGTCGGCCACAGTTACTCGCGCAGGCTCCACGAACTGGTCGACGAAGTTCGTCTGGCCGAGAAGGTCGGCTTCGACTGCGTCGCGCTCTCCGAGCAGCACGTGGCACTGGGCGGGATCTCGAGCTCGGCGCCCGAAGTGGTGTTCGGCTATCTGGCCGCGGTGACGTCGCGCGTCAAGCTGCGCGCGGCCGTGACGCTGATGCCGCAGCGCATCAACCACGCCTTGCGTTCGGCCGAGCGGCTTGCGGTGACCGACATCCTGTCCAACGGCCGCATGGAATTCTACGGCGGCCGCGCCAACACCACCATCGCGATGCGGGCGTTCAACGTCGATCCGAACGAAACGCTGGCGCAGATGGAGGAAGGACTGGCGCTGCTGAAAACGGCGATGCGCCAGGACATTTTCACGTTTGACGGCAAGTACTACCAAATCCCTCCGCGCCAGCTGGTTCCGAAGCCGCTACAGAAGCCGCATCCGGTGATCGGGATCGCGGCGACCAGCGAGCGCAGTCACGTCTGGGCCGCCTCGCAGGGCTTCGCCGTGATGAGCAGCAACATCTATCAGGGCTGGGAAGCGCAGCAGAAGCTGATCGGCGCCTATCAAAAAAACTGGAAGCGCGACGAGGGGGGACCGCTGCAGCGCCCGCGTATCGGCATTCCGCTGTTCATCGGCATCGGGAAATCGGACGAGCAGGCCAAAGCGGATTATGCCGGCCCGCTGATGCACTATGCCAAGATCTCGACTGATGCCTATCCGCGTCTCGCGGCGATTGCCGACGACTACAAGTACATGGGAGAGAGCGTGCCGTCGATGGAGCGTGCCGCCAACGACTGGGACTATCTGGTCAACGAATCGGCCACGACGGTGTGCGGTAGCCCCGATACGGTCATTCGTCAGATCGAGAAGTTCGAGGCCATGGGGATCGACGAAGTGCTGCTGCACATGGATTCCGTGCCGCACGCGAAGATCATGGAGGCGATCGACATGGTCGGTCGCTACGTCATCCCGCATTTCAACGACAGGAACAACGTCGTGCGGCCGACCGAGGAGATCCTCGGGCAGATCCGGCTGATGCGGACCCAGAACAAGTAATCCAGCGGTGAAATCAATGTCGCAATACGGCTACAAGTACCTGATCGTCGAACAGCGCGCCACAGGCGTCGCGATCGTCACGATGAACCGACCGGAGATCCTCAACGCGATCAACTGGGAGATGCACGAGGAGCTCGAAGACGTCTTCGTCAAGCTGGATCACGACAGTTCTGTCAACGCGATCGTTCTCACCGGTGCGGGCCGCGGATTTTGCTCCGGTGGCGATCAGAAGTCGCTGGATAAGGGGACGCTGCCGTCTCCGACGCGCAGCGGTCGCCACCTCATCCGCAACATGCTGGAAGTCGAAGTGCCGATCGTTGCGGCCGTCAACGGTGTCGCGGTCGGCCTGGGTGCCACGCTCGCGCTGTTCTGCGACGTGATCTATGCGAGCTCGACAGCTCGTTTCGCCGACACGCACGTCAATGCCGGCGTCGTCGCGGGCGATGGCGGCGCGGTGATCTGGCCGCTGCTGATGGGGCCGGTGCGCGCGAAGCACTATCTGATGACCGGTGAATTCATCTCCGCGGAGAAAGCGGCTGCTATCGGCATGATCAACGAGGTGGTCGCGGACGGCAACGTTCTCGATGCCGCGATCGAATACGCCGAACTGCTGGCAAGCGGGCCGAAGGAATCGATCGTGTGGACCAAGTACAGCGTCAACAAGATCATCAAGCAGTACGCCCACCTGCTGCTCGACACCTCTGCGGCGCTGGAGATGTTGACCTTCAAGTCGCCCGAGCGGGCCGAGGCGGTAGCCGCCTTCGCGGCCAAGCGCAAGCGCTTCGCGGAGCGATGAGATGAACGTCGCTGCGTTTACATCCGGCGCCCAGTTGGCCGATACGACCGTCGCGCAACTTTTGGCTGCGCGACTTGCGGAGCGGCCCGACAAGATCGCCGTGCAACAAAAGCGTCATGGCGCCTGGACCGCCATGACGTGGGGCGCCTACGCGCAGCGTGTCGTGAACCTGGCCAGCGCGCTGCGGCGTGCTGGTCTCGAGCGCGGCGATCGGGTCGCGATCATGGGCGATTCGTCCGAGGAATGGTTGATCGCCGACATGGCCACGATGTGCGCCGGCGGCGTCATGGTGGGCGTGTACTTCACCTCGTCACCGGAAGAAGTGGCTTACTGTCTCACGGATTCAGGCGCGAAGTTCGCGTTCGTCGGCGGGGAGCAGCAGCTTCGTATCGTGATCGCCTCCAATCAGTCCGAGCAGCTCCGCGGCATCATCGTGCTCGACCCGGATTGGACCGGCGAGGCCACGGCGTCGATCAAGTCGCTGGCCGACTTTGTCGGAGCGCACGATGTCGATGCGGATGATTATCTGCAGAAGGAGAGCGCGACAGCAAAGGCGTCCGATGTCGTCAGCATCGGTTATACGTCCGGGACGACCGGGAACCCCAAAGGCGCCATGCTGACGCACCTTTCCATTCTCGCCGGCGTTCATTGCATCACCCTGTTCGGCCCTAGCATGCGTGAGGAGGAACATCGGGTGGTGGTGCATTTGCCGATGTCGCATACCGTCGCGCGCGGGCAGGCGACGACGTTGCCGCTGATCGCCGACGCAGTTCCTTATTTCGGCGAGACGACCGCGGACTTCGCCCAGACGATCAAGGAGGTGAAGCCCACCTACTACATGGCGCCGCCGCGGTTCTACCAGCGTTTTGCGACGCAAATTCTCAGCAAGGTGCATCCCGCCGGCAGTGCGGGAGATCAGAACTACACGCTCGCCATGACGGTCGCGCGCAGGGCGCTCGAAGACCGCCAGGGCGGCCACGAGGATGCCTTCGTTTCGAAACTATTTGCGGCCTGCCGCGAGCAAGTATTCCTGCCGCTGCTCGCCGAGGTCGGTTTCGACGAGCTCAAGGTTGCGTTCACCTCGTCGGCGGCGATGCCGTCCGAGCTGATGTCGCTGTGGCAGCTGTGGGGCTTGCAGCTCAAGGAGTGCTACGGCCAGACCGAATTGGTCGGTGCCAATCTGGTGCAGATGGCGGAGTGGCCGAAGGCCGGCAACGTCGGGGTCCCGTTGCCGGATCCGGCTTGGGAAACCGCCGTACTCCAGGACGGTGAGATGATCGTCCGTGGACCGGGATTGTTCGCGGGCTATTGGAACAAGCCGGACGAAACGAAAGCGGCGCTTCGCGACGGCTGGCTCTACACGGGCGACATCGTCGAAGTGTCGCCGGAAGGAATCTTCAAGCTGGTCGACCGGAAGAAGGAGATCATCAACACGTCGAACGGCAAATCGATCAGCCCGACTCAGATCGAAAACGAGCTGAGGCACAGCCCCTTCATTTCCGAGGCGGCTGTGATCGGCGAGGGACGAAAATATCTCACCGCCCTGATCGAAGTGGATGCCACCGCCACAATGGACTGGGCGAAGTCGCGCGACGACAAGATCGCGAGCTACGCCGACCTGGCAGGCTCCGAGATCGTCAACCGGCTGATCGAGGCGGAGATCGGCAAGGCCAACGGAAGGCTGGCGCGAGCCGAGCAGATCAAGGCGTTCCGCATTCTGCCGGAGGAGCTGTCGCTCGAGAACGGCGTCATGACGCCGACGCGGAAGAAGCGTCGCAAGCAGATCAACGAGCGCTATCGGTCGCTGATCGCGTCGCTCTACGACGAAACCGAGGAAAAACTGATCAAGGCCGAGATGGGCCTTTGACGTCGGCGGTCGCTTCTCAACGTACGGAACTACCTGTCGAGTTAAATTTCACTCCTTCAGCAAAAGGACATCGAGATGACCAAGCGAAGCGGAATCACGCGGCGGACGATTGTCGGAAGCGGATTGGGAATTGCGGCAGGCCTGGTATCAAGGCCATCGTTTGCGGCGAACACGAAGGTGAGGATCGGGGCGATCATGCCCAGCAGCGGCGTGCTGGCGTTTCCCGGTCAGGCCTGCGTGCGCGGCATCGATCTGGGCGCCAAATTCGCGCGTGAGAAGTTCGGCCTCGAGATTGAGATCGTTCACGCCGATACGCAAAGCCGTCCGGAGAACGGCCGGATTGCCGCCGAGAGCCTGATCCGGCAGGGCTGCACCGTGCTGATCGGCGCGTGGGATTCCGGCGCCACCATTTCGGCGCTGCAGGCCTGCGAGGCCGCCAAGGTGCCGATGGTGGTCCACATCGCGAGCGCCACCCAGGTGACTTCGCAAGGCTTCACCCAGGTGTTCCGCTATTACCCCACGTCGCTGACCATCGTGCGGCAATCGCTGACCGAGCTGAAGTCCGTGCTCGGCACGCTGAAGGATCCGCCGAGCAGCGCCGTCGTTCTCCATCTCAACAACACGATGGGGCAGTCGACGGCGGCTAGCATCGATCAGGCGTGGAAGGAAGTGGATCTTCCTCTTAAGATCGCGCAGTACGTTGCCTATGACGAGAAGGCCAAGGATCTGTCGGTAGAGGTTGCCAAGGCGAAAGCGTCGGGTGCCGATGCGTTGATCTCGGTCACGCGCGTCAACGACGCGATCATGATCGCGCGCGAATGCATCAAGCAGGGCTGGGACCCGAAGATGGTGTTTTCGCCCAACTCCAACGGCGTGTCGGACAAGGCGTATCACGACGCGCTCGGAAAGTATGGTGACGGTCCGGTTCTGTCGGCGTTGTGGCTCAATCCCAAGGGCGCCGAGACCGACAAGATCATGAAGATGTTCGCGGCCGACTACCCGAACGACTGGTTCGATGCCAATGCGGGCTGCGCGTTCGAGGCAGTGCAGATCGTCGCAGACGCCGTGACGCGGGCGGCTTCGCCGGAGTCGGCGGCGATTCACGGCGCGCTCAAGAAGACCGACATGAAGCCGATCCTGATGTACGGCGACAACACTAAGTTCGACGAGACCGGCCAGAACATCCACTGTTCGATGGTGATGCTGCAGGGTTTGAACGGCAGGCCGCGTGTGGTGGCTCCAAAGGCCATCGCAGAAGCGTCGCTCGAGTATCCGCTTGCGCCTTACAGCAAGCGCTGACGTCGTTACGTGCGGCCCCGCGAAAGCGTCGTGGGGTCGCGGTCGGCAAATGCCGAGGCGAGGACGTGCGAGCTAGGGCAAACTGTCCGAATTGATCAGGCGCGACCGCTCGGCAAGGAAGCGGCGGGGGCTCTGTCCCATCGTCTTCTTGAACATCGTGATGAACGCGCTGGGTGTTTCGTAGCCCAGTTCCAGCGACACGGCCTGGACCGAGCTCCCCGCCGTGAGGCGTTGCATGGCGATCAGAATGTGGAGACGCTGGCGCCAGCGCCCGAAGGTCATCCCTGTTTCCTTGGAGATGAAGCGTGCGAACGTACTCTCGCTCATCGCGTAGCGCGAGGCGACTTCGTCCATCGTGCTGCGGTCGCCCGGATTATTCAACAAGGAGGTCGCGAGGTGTTGAAGACGGGCGTCGGGGGAGATCGGCAGATACATTTCATCCGTCGTCGGCATTTGCACGAGTTCGTCGAGCAAAACCCGGCCGAGACGGCTGGTCGGTCCTTCCAGCGGATAGAGCGGTGGGAACACCGAGAGGCGGTGGATCAATTCGCGCACCAACGACGTGATCATCAACGTGCAGCAGGTCCGCGGCAGCATGCTGACCTGTGGATCGATGAACACGGTGTAGAGTTTGCCGAAATCGGCCACGCAATTGCTGTGCTGCACGCCGGCCGGGATCCATACCGCGCCTTGCGGAGGCACGATCCACAAGCCGCCAGGCGCCCGGCACATCACCGAGCCATGCGATGCGACGACCAATTGGCCTTTGCGGTGTGAGTGCAGCGGCAGGTCGTCGTTGTCTTTGCTGGTTTCGAGACAGAATGAAGTGACGGGACGATCGAACTGATCCGGATCGACCGGATCATAGTTGATCCGAAGATCGGGCAGATCCATTCGCGCAAAATCGCGATCGAACTCGGTCTCGGGCGGCATTTCAATCCTGCCAATTCGTCAAGTCAGTCAGGCCTTGATGCAGATCCTGCTAACCGAGGTTAGCCGTTTTAAAAGGTCAGGTCACTAGTCGCGGCGTGCCGTCGAGTTCGCTGATCCGCGACAAGATGCCCGCTACTGCGGCATGAGCGCTTAGGATGCGACATGTTGCGCCGTGACCAAGCGGAAGCACCTGTCAGGCGGCCCGCGGCTCGATCACTCGCTGATTAAACCAACAGCAGAGAATGCTGCGATGCGAGCATAGGCGTCCCGCCGGAGCCGGGCAATCCGTCGGAACGCGGCCGTATTCAGCACCACGTGCCATAGCACCCGATGCTACCAAGTGCGGGCTTTCTCGGAGCCCGACGCATGACTGCACACATCGATCCGCCACGCAAGGCCGTCAACGCCGATCAGGACGCGGTCGAAACCGCCGATTGGCTCGCCTCGCTTGGTTCGCTCCACCACAACGCCGGTGCCGAGCGCGTGCGATACATCCTGGCTGCGCTCGATCGGCGTGCGAAGGAGCTCGGCGTTCTGCCGGACTCTCCGCCGTTTTCGCCCTATCGCAATTCCATTCCGCTCGAGCAGCAGAAGACTTACCCCGGCGACATCGCGATCGAGACCCGCCTGACGGCGATCATTCGCTGGAACGCGCTCGCGATGGTGGTCCGTGCCAACAAGGCCTATGGGGAACTCGGCGGGCACGTCGCCAGCTACGCCTCGGCCGCGGAGATTTTCGAAGTCGGTTTCAATCATTTCTTTCGTGCGTCAAGCTCCGAGTCGGAGGGGGACTTGGTGTATTTCCAGCCGCATTCGTCCCCCGGAGTCTATGCACGAGCGTATCTCGAAGGCCGGCTGTCGGACGTAAATCTGAAGCTGTATCGCCAGGAACTGAGCGGTCCCGGTCTGTCGTCCTATCCGCATCCCTGGCTGATGCCGGAGTTCTGGCAGGTGCCGTCGGCGTCGATGGGCCTCGGCCCGATCAGCGCGATCTACCAGGCGCGGTTCATGAAGTATCTGCAGCATCGCGGCCTGGTGCAGACGGCTGGTCGCCACGTCTGGGGTGTGTTCGGCGACGGTGAGATGGACGAGCCGGAATCGATCGCCGGGCTCGCCCTGGCGGCGCGGGAAAATCTCGACAACCTCACCTTCGTCGTCAATTGCAACCTGCAGCGCCTGGACGGGCCCGTCCGCGGCAACGGGCAGGTGATTCAGGAACTCGAATCTCTCTTCCAGGGCGCCGGCTGGAACGTCATCAAGGTGCTGTGGGGATCGGACTGGGACGATATCTTCGCGCGCGACAGCAAGCATGCGCTGCTGCGCAAATTCGCCGACACCGTCGATGGCAAATATCAGACGCTCGGCGCCAAGGATGGGGCCTACAACCTTGCCAACTTCTTCAGCGAGGACTCCGAGGTCCGGGCGCTGGTTGCGCACATGTCGGACGCGGATATCGACGGCCTGAAGCGCGGTGGCCACGACTTCAAGAAGCTGTTCGCGGCCTTTGCCGCCGCTAAGGACATCAAGGGTCGGCCGACCGTCATTCTGGCGAAGACCAAGAAGGGCTACGGCATGGGCGGCGCCGGCGAGTCGCGCATGACGTCGCACCAGGCCAAGAAGCTCGACGTCGAGGCGCTGTATGCGTTCCGCGACCGGTTCGCCCTGCCGCTCAGCAACGAGCAAGTCGAGAATTTGGAATTCTTCCGGCCTGCAGAAGACAGCGCGGAAATTCAGTATCTGCGCGCCCGTCGCGCGGCCCTCGGCGGCTACATGCCGGCGCGGCGACGCGCTTCGGCGACGCTGCCGGTGCCGCCGCTGCAATCCTACGCGGAGTTCGCGCTGCGCGGCGACGGCAAGGAGACGTCGACCACGATGGCGATCGTGCGGCTGTTCACCAATTTGCTCAAGGACAAGACGCTCGGCCCGCGCATCGTTCCGATCGTCGCCGACGAAGCCCGTACCTTCGGAATGGCGAACCTGTTCAGGCAGGTCGGCATCTACTCGCCGGCGGGGCAGCTCTACGAGCCGGAAGATGCCGGCTCGATGCTGTACTACAAGGAAGCGATCGACGGTCAGTTGCTGGAGGAAGGGATCACCGAGGCGGGGGCGATTTCGTCCTGGACCGCGGCGGCGACCTCCTACAGCATCCATAACTTCCCGTTGCTGCCGTTCTATATCTACTATTCGATGTTCGGCTTTCAGCGGGTCGGCGATCTGATCTGGGCGGCGGCGGACCAGCGCGCGCGTGGCTTTCTGATCGGGGCGACGGCCGGCCGGACGACGCTCGGCGGCGAAGGCTTGCAGCATCAGGACGGGTCCAGCCATCTGATGGCGGCGACCGTTCCGAACTGCCGGGCCTACGATCCGGCATTCTCCTACGAGGTGGCCGTCATCGTCGATCACGGCATGCGGTCGATGCTCGAGCAGGGCAACGACGAGTTCTATTACCTCACGGCGATGAACGAGAACTATGCGCAGCCCTCGATGCCTGACGATGCGCGCGACGGCATCATCAAGGGTCTCTATCGGGTTCTGCCGAGCGCTGACGGGCCGGCGAAGATCAGGCTGGTCGGCTCGGGCGCCATTCTCCCGGAGGCGCTCGCCGCCGCGGCGATGCTGCAAAGCGAATGGAAAGTGGCCTGTGAAGTCTGGTCGGCAACGAGCTTTTCCGAGCTGGCGCGGGAGGCGCGCGAGGTGGAGCGAGCTAATCGGCTCTCGCCGCTGTCGACCCCGGTCGAGAGCCACGTCGTACAATGCCTCGGCGGCAAGGTGCCGATCGTCGCGGCATCGGATTATGTCCGGGCGTATCCGCAACTGATCGGTTCTTACATCGAGGCGCCCTATACGGTGCTGGGCACCGACGGCTTCGGGCGCAGCGATACACGCGCCGCGCTAAGATCTTTCTTCGAGGTCGATCGCAAGCAGATCGTGGTTGCGGCGCTGTCGGCGCTGGCAAAATCGGGTGAAGTGGCGCGTGAGCAGGTCGCCGAAGCCATCGCCAGCTACGAATTGCCGACCGGCGTTGCATCGCCTTGGTCTCGCTGACAGAGGGCGGAGCGCGCATGTCTCGTTCAATTGAGGTCGTTCTGCCGGATATCGGGGACTACAAGGATGTTCCGGTAGTCGAAATCAATGTGTCGGTCGGCGACGAGGTCACGATCGACATGCCGTTGCTGTCGATCGAGTCCGACAAGGCGACGATGGAGGTGCCATCCCCGGCCGCAGGCACGGTGGCCAAACTGATGATCGACGTCGGGGCGCGGGTTTCTCAAGGTTCGGTTCTGATGATCCTCGAAGGTCGCGGTGAATCCACCGCGCCTCCGCCGGCGGCTGCGTCGGCGCCACAGGTGGAACAACGGATCTCTCAGCAGGAGGCGCTGTCACGGCCGGCGCCCGCGGCTCCAGTCGATGAATCGCGAGCACGTGCGCTGCAGCCGCAGCCCAGCGGGGCGGCGCATGCATCGCCGTCGGTCCGCGCTTTGGCGCGTGAGCTCGGCGTGACGCTGGAGTCTGTCATGCCCAGGGGCCCCAAGGGCCGGATTCTGCGCGAGGATGTGGTGGCCTTCGTCAACGGACTGGTGCGATCGGGACCGGCGATGGCGCCTGCGCCCGACGCCCCGGTCGATTGGCCCAAAGTGGATTTCGAGAGGTACGGCGCGGTCGAGCGCCTGCCGCTGACGCGGATCCAGAAGCTGACCGGCGCGAACCTCTCGCGCAACTGGAGCGTCATTCCCCATGTGACGAATTTCGACAAAGCGGATGTGACCGACGCCGAAGCCTTTCGTCAGCTCGCCAACGCCGAGGCCGCGAAGGACACGGCGAAGCTCACCATGGTGTCGCTGCTGATCAAGGCCGCGGCCTTGGCGCTGCAGAAATACCCGCGCTTCAATTCCTCGCTCGATGGCGATGAACTGATCCTCAAGCACTACGTCCATATCGGCTTCGCCGTCGACACGCCGAAAGGTCTGGTCGTGCCGGTGATCCGGGACTGCGATAAGAAGGGCCTTCGGCAGATCGCCGCGGAGATGCGCTCGCTCGCCGACAAGGCGCTCACGGGGCAGCTCGCGTCGGGCGACATGCAGGGCGGCTGTTTCTCGGTGTCGTCTCTGGGAGGCGTCGGCGGTCAGGGATTTACGCCCATCATCAACGCGCCCGAGGTGGCAATCCTCGGAGCTGGTCGTGCCGCCACCGAGGCAGTCTGGAACGGCCGCGAGTTTGAACCGCGACTCATCCTTCCGATGAGTCTGTCGTGGGATCACCGGGTCGTCGACGGCGTGGCCGGGGCCCGGTTCCTGGGATTCGTCGCTTCGGTGCTGACCGATCTGCGGCGCTTCGCATTGTGAGGACGCAGATGCGGACAGAGGAGATCAGGGTCCCCGACATCGGGGATTTCCGAGACGTCGAAGTCGTCGAGGTCCACGTGAGGGCGGGCGACGTCGTCGCGCGAGAGCAGACGTTGGTCACAGTGGAATCCGACAAGGCCACGCTGGAGATTCCGTCGCCGATCGCAGGGGTGATCACGAGCATTTCGCTGCGTGTCGGAGACAAGGTGTCTCAAGGCTCCATGATTGGCACGGCGTCGGCGTCGGACGAAGCGGGCGCGCAAGGCAAGACGATCTCGGCGGATCAGGCCGATGCTGGCCAGCGCGCAACAGATCATACGCGCTACGATCTTGTCGTGATCGGAGGCGGGCCGGGCGGCTATTCAGCAGCGTTTCGGGCCGCAGATCTTGGACTGAGGACTGCGATCATCGAACGCTACGGCACCTTGGGCGGAGTTTGCCTGAATGTCGGATGTATCCCGTCGAAGGCGTTGCTTCATGTTGCGGCCGTCAAGGAGGAAGCCGAGCGGATCGCCGACAAGGGCATTCGCTTCGCCGCGCCGCAGATCGATCTGCAGGCGCTGCGCGCTTTCAAGCACGGCACCGTCAAGAGGCTGACGGATGGGCTGAGCCAGATGGCGGCGGCGCGCCGCGTCACAGTGATCCGCGGCACAGCGAAATTCGTCTCCGCCACGCAGCTCGAGATTGCCGGCGAGGAGGCAAGCTCGCAGCAAATTGAATTTGGTCAATGCATCATCGCGACGGGCTCGCGCGCGGTGCAGTTGACGGTGCTTCCCAAGGACGAGCGGGTCGTGACCTCGACCGGCGCGCTCGCGCTGCGAAGCATTCCGGGCCGCATGCTCGTGATCGGAGCGGGGATCATCGGGCTGGAGATGGCGACCGTCTACAGCGCGCTCGGCGCCAAGATCGATCTTGTCGAAAGGCTTCCCGATATCCTGGCGGGCGTGGATGCCGATGCGGTGAAGATCTGGCGTTCGCGCAACGCGCATCGCTTCGAGCATATCGACCTTGAAAGCAGCGTATCAACTGCCGCGGTGACGCCCGACGGCGTGACGGTTGGTATCACGATCGCGTCAGTTGAGGCACGATCCTACGATTTCGTGCTGCAATCTGCAGGCCGCGTTCCTAACAGCGGGGAACTCGGCCTCGAACGGATCGACGTTGCCATCGATCCGAACGGCTTCATTCAGGTCGACGAGCAGATGAGAACGACGGCGCGCAACGTCTTCGCCATCGGTGACGTCGTCGGTGGTTCGATGTTGGCCCACAAGGCCGTTCACGAGGGGCACGTCGCCGCGGAAGTAGCTGCCGGGAAGCCGGCGGCCTTTACGGCGAAGATCGTCCCCAATGTCGCCTACACCGATCCTGAGATCGCCTGGGTCGGCAAGTCCGAGCGTGATGTCGCCGAATCCGGAGGGAAGATCCGTTCGGCAAAATTCCCATGGGCCGCGTCCGGCCGGGCTATCGCGTCGGGCGCGTCCTATGGCATGACGAAGCTGTTGTTCGACGTCGAAACCGGTCGCATCGTCGGGGGCGTGATCGTCGGACCGCATGCCGGCGATATGATCGGGGAAATCTGTCTCGCGATCGAAATGGGGGCTGACGCGATCGATATCGGCAAGACCATTCACCCGCATCCGACCCTCGGCGAGACGATCGGCATGGCTGCCGAAGTCTATGAGGGCATTTGCACCGACCTGCCTCCAATCGCCAGAAACCGGTAGATCAGTTGGCCCAATCGATGTCCGTTATCGAAGCCCTTGAACAACGTCGCGCCGGTGCCAAACTCGGCGGCGGCGAGAAGCGCATCGACGCGCAGCATGCGCGCGGCCTATACGGCTTCTGATTTAGATGGGATCGAGCATCTCGACACGTTACGAGTGGCGAGCACACTTTCCGCGTCGCCATCTCGGACAACGCTGATCAGAGATTTCGCCAAACAAGCGTGCGACCTTCGGCCGTTTAGGCCCGGAAAACGGGTCTAATTCGTCAGATTTGCGACCCCTAAACCATTGTGTTCATTAGGAAAGGGGACGCCTGTAGATTAGCCGCCTCATGCCTCCTTCCCCAGCCTGGTTTGGCCAGCGGGTGCCAGCAGGTTTAGCTTCGTCGATTCTCTGAGGTCCTGTCTGATGAAGCTCACGCCGACCCGCCCGCCAGGGTCAAGCCGGATCCGGACCCTGAAGGTTTCGCTGACAGGCGCAGGGAACACGCCTGCCGCATGGAGGCCATCGCCTCTCATCTCGGCACGCCTCCAGATCCTCTGCTTCCCTAGGTTCGATCGCATTTTCCGCAGAGCTTAACATGCCTGAATCACCAAACCGGCAAATCCCGGCTAAGATGGGTTTTCCCTTTTGGGGGGCAACCTCATGTTCGACACGGAAACCACCGCGCTGTTGCGCGCGGTCCTCGATGAAGTCTGCGAAAGCGTTTCGCACCGCGAGATCGGAGCACGGACTCGCGTAGCTTCGAAAATCCTGGAAGCCGCCACCAGAGGGGAGGTTTCGCCCCATGGCCTTAGGCAGGTCGGCCGCGACGCCCTGTCGCGTGCGCCCACGATATGGCGCTAATTGATCCGGAGGGGGCGTGAACTTTCAGGTGACGGTCCTCAAGATCCTGGTGAGCTATCCGGATGGCTTCGCCGTCATGGAGGACCTCAAACGCGACATGGCCATCTTGGCGACAAGTGGCCGCGAATGGGCGGACCGGACCAAGCGTCTTGCCGCGCGGGTGCCCGATCTCGATATCTTTTCCCACGGGTTGGTCGAACGCATCAGCGGTGGATGGCAGATCACGGCGAATGGAAGGGCGGTGCTCGAGTTTATGGAAGCCCGCCCAGCTGCGCCCGAACCGATCCAGGCGCCTTTGGTCGAGGAGATTACGGCTGCGGTAGTAGCTTTGACGCAGGTTCCTCAGCTGCGGCAGCCCGCTGATCGAGCCAAGCGGCGGCGTGAACGCCGCGAGCGTCGGCGCGAGGCGCGCGAACGAGCGAGGGCGAACACCTCCTGAAGTGTCCTACAGGGTGGGCAAGGCAGGAAAAGACGACAGGAGCGAACCCGCGCTATCGCGCGCAGCGACCGCTCCGCCGGCTCTGACCACGCGAGGCCAGTCAGGTCTATGACCGCCGAGAGGCCGAGTTCGAGAAGGATCCGAGCGGCATCCGCTCGAGGTTCAGGCCCGCATTGGTGATGTTCTCGCCGAGCTCTCCTGCTCCGACATTGAAGCCCGCATCCGAAAGGACGCGACGAGCTCGGATGGATCAGGTGAACCTATCGCAGATTCGATAGGCTAAGCTTCCGGCGGCGAGATAGCGGTTAGGCTGGCGTGGGCGTCGCCTTTGACGCCATGGCCCTCCACCAGCACGATCCGATCCTGCTTCGGTTTGCAGAAGTGTTGAGCGCGATCGGCAGGGACCGGACTGCGTTATGCGCCGAGGAATCAAGGCCCGGTTCATCGGTGTTTCTGAATTCGCTTCCGACCTGTCCAAGAAGCATCGACACGGCCTCAGTTAATCCTCCGGTGCGGCTGAGGCCGTTTCCTTGTCAGCAGCATTTGGACCAATTGGATAGCTAACTTATGAGGTCAGTGGCACCGCTAGGCCGACATTGCGGCGAGGGTTGCAACAAATCTCTCCGCAACATCACCGCGTGAACACTGGATGCGCTCATTCACGCCACCTGCAGAGCGCATATCGATCTCACCGTAGAGACAGATTGGTAGTTGTTGGTTGTTGTTGAAGCGTCGGTCTCGACCGCCCTTGCGGTTCACATAGCGCCAGGTCTGATCCACCACAATGGCGTCGGCAGGTGGGACCTCCTCGATGAACCGAGCATTTCGAAACGTGAATTCGACATCTTGGTAGGCGAAGGCGGCGACCGTCCTGCCGGAGGTGACGAGGATGGCGTCAGGCGTCAGGTAGAAGGTCTCCTTTCCCAGTGGCAGTTTCAGGAAATCGACGTTGCTTTTGACCAGGTGCGGCTTGTCTCTACCCAAGGAGACCGGGTGCCGTTGGATCAGCTTCGAGGCGCCTGCATTGCGCTTCCAATCCGTTTCCTGCATCTCGAGAGGGACGTTCCAGATGCCGCCGCAGCTGGCCAGGTCGTGAAAGGCCGAAGCGAGTGTTTCAAACCTCGACGAATACTCCGCTGAGAGCTCGTACTCGAGCGACACGGTGCTGGATTCGCGGCCGTGGATAGTCAGCGATCCGAGAATTAGGACCACGCCGGTCGCCAGGACAAAGGCCGCGACCGGGGGCAGGGTCGAAGTTGAGCCGACGACCACAAGGGCCCCGAGAGCAAAGAGCGCGGACAGCATCCCGATCAGTATCTTGTATCGGCGCCAACGGGATCGGGCGGCTGCTATATTTTGTGCAATGTCGATGGTTGAGTTGGCGGCCAGCTCATCGATCGGAGCACTGTCGATCGCCGTCAGACTGACCTCAATAGGGCCAGGAATGGGCGGATGGGGCGCGTCCGGTAAGGGAGGAGGCGAGGCGCTAGCCGCCGCGTATGGTTGGTAGGCGCTCCACGAGACTCCGGATCCCGGAAGACTGATCGTCGTTCTCGTGCCACGCGGGCCGACGGTGTAGTGCAGGCCGCGCGAGCCCAGCGTGACACTGGCACCGCTCCCGCTCAAATTCAGGCGGAGGTCGGGACAATCTTGAAACTGCGGCGAAATCTAAAGCCCATCGGCAATAACGAACGGCAAACGGTGAGGTAGTACTTGGACATCTTATCGCGCATAGATCGAAAATTACAACTGTGAGGGGGGCCGTCGGCCCGCGCGTATATAGCCGAGCAGGCCCCTTCTGCCAGTTTGGTTTGATGGTCGGCCCGAACGGATCCGAGCATCGGCCAGGTCGAGCGTTCACTTCTGAAATCGAAAAGGGCAAAGAGGCAGTCCGAGTACCTTGCCGCCAGTAGACAGCCAACTCGAACATCATTCCGACAAAAGCAAATTCTGTCGTAATCTCAATGAGCAAAAAGGCTGCAAATTGTCGGAATGGGGTTTGAAAACACTACGGAAATTCGAAGACTTCCAAGCTGAATACGATCACCGCCGCGGCGCGGAGCCTTGCTGATTTGCCAGGTAGGCGCGTCACCGGCACGTTGTCACTCATCAGCCACGAAACAGCACGCGTCACGAGGCAGCCAACGTTTCGATGAGTTCTTCCATTGAAGGCTGCGAAGCCTTCTGCAGCTTGTGAAGGTCTTCCGGCTTGAGATTGGTGTAGCGTCGCAACTGTCGCCAATCTTTGTGGCCAGTCACCATGGCGACTTTCTCGATTGGAAAGCCCGCCTCAAAAAGTCGACTTGTGCCTTCGTGGCGAAGGTCGTGAAATCGCAGGTCATCGATATCGAGAGCCTTACATGACCGGCGGAAGGCTGCGCCCACCGATTTGGAGTGGTGAGGAAACACTCGTCCTCTGCCACGAGTTACAATCCGCTGTTCAAGCACCAACTGCCAGGCGTCATAGCCGGTCACGTTGAGGAGGGGGATCGTCTGGTGATTCCCATCCTTGCGTCGAGGATCTTTCCGGTCTCGTATCTTGACCGTTCGCTTCTGCATGTCGACGTCCGACCATTCTATTCGACAGATCTCTGCCTGACGCATTGCAGTCGCTACGGCGAAGCGGACGATTCTGCCTAGCGGGATAAATTGACGAGGATTGTTCTCGGTGTACTCCGTCAATTGGCTTAGTTCATCCTGCGACGGGCGGCGGTCGCGTTCGTTACCCTTGCCGATTAGGTCGAGGCGTTTGAGCGCCACCCTCGCCAAGCGAACGTTTTCGGCAGACACGTCAATTCCATGAATGGCGGCAGCGTGTGTAAGAATGGTTCGGATGAAAGAGAAATCGATCGATAACGTCGGTGGGCCTGCGCCTTGCTTCGCTCGCCTTTTGCCAAATTCGATCAATCGCTCGCGCGTTAGATCCTGAATCTTTACTCTTCCGAGGGAGACCTTCAATGCCTCCATTACGGCGGCCTTGGACCGTCCGATAGACTTTCCGACTTCGGTCAGATCGTCGATGTGAAGCGTGATCAAGTCGGCAAAGATCCGCGGTGGTTCGTGGGGACGAGCCCGTCTAACCGGGATCCCGCGATCGATCGACCGCTCCACGTCACGGGCCCATTCTTCAGCGTCATGCCGCCGTAGAAATGTGTTGGCCACATACTGCCGCTTGCGCCGCACCTGGACCCGCCAGCTCCCCGAATCGAGCTTTGTGAAGGTAGCCATTGCGTGTGCACTCCAGTCCGATTTCGTGTGCGCTACGTGTGCACCGCGAGATCAAATGCGGTACAAACGGGTGCAATTTTGGCTAGTTTGGAGTGCACACACAGGGTGTATGTTCCTCTTCTAGTCCTTTGATAGTGTAGGGTAACTTGTTGAAAGATCAAGATTATCTATTTTCCGTCGCGCCCATGATGGATTGGACTGACCGGCACTGCCGGGTGTTCCATCGTCACCTGACGCGGCGGGCGCTGCTCTACACCGAGATGCTGACCACTGGCGCCATCATTCATGGCGACCGGGAGCGGTTGCTTGGGTTCGACGCGATCGAGCATCCGGTTGCACTTCAGCTTGGTGGCTCGGATCCGCGCGAGCTCGCGCAGGCGGCGGCGATCGGCGAGGCGTTCGGCTATGACGAGATCAATCTCAACGTCGGTTGCCCGTCCGATCGCGTGAAGGATGGCCGCTTCGGCGCCTGCCTGATGGCGGAGCCGGAGCTGGTGGCAAGGTGTGTCGAAGCAATGAAGCGCGCAGTCGCCGTTCCCGTCACGGTGAAGTGCCGTATCGGCATTGACGACCAGGATCCGGAGGTTGCGCTCGATGCGCTCGCGCGCGGGGTGGTCGCCGCCGGCTGCGACGCGCTGATCGTGCATGCCCGCAAGGCTTGGCTCAACGGTTTGTCTCCGAAGGAGAACCGCGACATCCCGCCGCTCGACTATGAGCGCGTCTATCGCCTCAAGCGCGCAATGCCCGGAGTGCCCGTGATCATCAATGGCGGCATTCCTGGGCTCGACGAGGCGAAGGCGCATCTGGAACATGTCGACGGCGTGATGCTCGGCCGTGCCGCCTATCAGGAGCCGTGGCGGCTGCTCGCTGTCGATTCCGATATCTTCGGCGAGGCAGCCCCGCATGGATCCATGCAGGACGCGCTCGAGGCGATGATGCCCTATATCGCGCAGCAGCTCGCGCGCGGCACGCGGCTGCATGCGATCACGCGGCATTTCGTCGGCGCGTTCCACGCGGTGCCCG